>WFXK01000260.1 GCA_015490695.1 Bacteroidota bacterium
AGTTACTTTAGACAAGTTCTAAAACAGGCATTAACGGAAATAGAGAATGTAATGACTTATGAAAAATATAAGAAATTAGAGGGGGAAGTTATTATTGGCACCGTGGTTCGTATTCAACCTTTGGCTGCGAGGGATAAAGAGGAAGTGAAGCCGTCTTATATTTTAGTAAAGCACGAAGATACAGAATTGATTTTACCAAGGAGTGAAATGATACCCAAAGAAGTAGAAAGCATGCGTTATCGTTATCGTCAGGGGGCACCTATACGGGCTTTAATTAAAAAAGTGGAAAAAAAGAGAGGTCGTCCTGAGATTACTCTTTCAAGGACAGACCCTAAGTTCTTAGAACGGCTTTTAGAGCGCGAAGTTCCTGAAATTTATGATGGTTTGATTGTAATTAAAAAAGTAGTTCGGGCACCTGGGGAACGGGCTAAGGTGGCAGTAGAAAGTTTTGACGATAGAATTGACCCCGTTGGTGCTTGTGTAGGTGTAGGAGGAAACCGAATTTATAACATTGTAAAAGAACTTCGTGGAGAAAACATTGACGTGATTGCTTATTCTAATAATCCTGCGCTTTTCATTCGTCGTGCTTTGTCCCCTGCAAAAGTAACGCGTGTAGAAGTAGATTTAGAAAACAAAACAGCAAAAGCCTATTTGCCCCCAGACCAAATCTCTATCGCTATCGGTAAAGGAGGAGTTAATATCCGACTAGCTGCGCAACTAACAGGTTTTCAAATAGAAGCCGAACGAGAAGAAATCACCGAAAGCGAAATCCCATTAGAAACCATAAAAGACCAGATAGATGAAAAACTCTATAAAGTACTTAAAGAAGCAGGGTTCCAAACAGTAAAAAGTATTTTAGAAAAAGAAGTGGATGCCTTGCAGAAATTAACAGGCTTAGATTTAGACACTGTCAATCAATTACTTAGCCAATTGCAACGAATATACGCTCAGGAAAATCCTTCGTAACGATAAAGTTTTTTATTTTTGCCTTTTAATACCACTATGTCTATGCCAGGGGAAATTACCCAAAGGAAGCCTAAAAAGCTGTCGGTCGTTGCTGAAGAGTTTAATGTAAGTACTAGTCGTATTATTGAGATTATTAAGCAAGCCACTGGTGAAGAGTTGCGCAATGATCCTAATTTGCGCATTAAACCCGAGTTTTATGAGGTGCTTTTAAAATTTTTAGGTAACGAACGCAAAAAGAAACAAGAGCAGGAGTCCCATGCAAGAGAAATGCAGCTACAACGTCAAGCTTATAAGCAACCTAAAAAAGAACAGGATGAACAAGACTTACCTTTAGATTTAGACTTAGATTTTACAGAGCCTTCTAAGGAACAAGAAGAAGAGGCTTCTAGTGTAGAACCTCCTATTCGTTTAAGAAAAAAAGGGAAAGTAGATTTAGAAGCGATTTTGGGACAGGCTACTCCGAAGAAAAAGACTTCAACAACGAAAAAAGCTTCCTTGGAAGAAACGAAGGAAGTAGAAGAGGTTAAAAAAGAGGAACCGGAGAAAAAAGTAGAAGTTGAAAAAATAGAAGCGTCAGAAGTTAGTGAAGCGGTAGAAGAGAAAAAAGAAGAGGTTCAGCAAGAAACAGTTGTAGAACAAGAAACAGCAACGGAAGAAGTTGTCCCAGAAGCTGAAGTAGCAGAAGAAAGCGAGCCTAAAGTACAACCTGAGGAAGAACTGCAACAACCACAGCTAAAGGTTAAGGGTGTTGTAGATTTAAGTAGCTATGAGAAGGACCTAAGAGCTAAGGAATTAAGGAAGAAGCTAAAACAGCGCTTATCGGAGGCGAAAAAAACGGCTACCCGCATAGAACGCAAACGAGAAAAGGAACAATTACGAGCGAAACGAGAGAAGCCTAAGGTAAAACCTCCTAAGAAACGAAAAGAGCGACGCAGAGAGCGACAAAAGCTAAAACAACAACAGGAGAAAGCAGCAGCGCAAGCCGTTAAACAAACCCTTACTTCTCTACAAAGGCGTAGTAAACTGCGACAAAAACTCCGTAAGAAGAAACGAGAAGAAAAACAACAAAAACAACAAGCACAAGAGGTACAACAAAATATTTTAGAAGTAACAGAATTCTTAACAGTTGGTGAATTAGCGGATTTAATGGGCGTAGAAGCGACCGATGTGATTGCTAAATGCATGGCATTAGGCTATTTTGTGTCTATCAATCAACGGATTGACAAGGATTTGATTGAAACCATAGCGGAAGAATATGGTTATGAGGTTCGTTTTGTTTCTATTGAAGAGACATATAAAGAGCAAGAGGAGGAAGAAGTAGATGAATCGGCATTAGAGCCGCGACCGCCTATTGTTACAGTGATGGGGCATGTAGACCATGGAAAAACATCGCTTTTGGACTATATTCGTAATACAAATGTGGTAGCAGGAGAAGCAGGGGGTATTACACAACACATCGGTGCCTACATGGTAACCTTAGAAGATGGTAGAAAAATCACTTTTATAGATACGCCTGGGCACGAAGCTTTTACTGCTATGCGTGCTCGCGGTGCCCAAGTTACCGATATTGCTGTGATTGTAATTGCTGCAGACGACCAAGTAATGCCGCAAACCAAAGAAGCCATCCAACACGCTCAAGCAGCAGGCGTATCTATGATTTTCGCCATCAATAAAATAGATAAACCCGAAGCCAATCCCGATAGAATACGGCAACAATTGGCAGAAATGAATATCTTAGTTGAAGAATGGGGTGGTCCTTATCAATGTCAAGAGATTTCAGCAAAAACAGGACAAGGAATCCCAGAGTTAATAGAAAAAATTCTTTTGGAAGCAGAGCTATTGGAATTAAAAGCTAATCCGAATAGACGGGCAAAAGGTGTAGTGCTTGAGGCTAAAATGGATCCTGGAAGAGGTCCTGTGGCAACATTCTTAGTCCAAGATGGTACCTTAAAAGAGCGTGATGTCGTTTTAACGGGCTGTTATTATGGAAGAGCCCGAGCACTTTTAGATGAACGAGGCAACCGAGTAAAGAGCGCAGGTCCTTCTACCCCCGTACAAGTCTTAGGACTTAATGGTATTCCTGAAGCAGGAGACCACTTCAGTGTGTTAGAGTCTGAACGAGAAGCCAGAGAAATCGCTACGAAACGCGCACAAGTACTAAGAGAACAACAACTGCGTAGAACACAACAAGCCCCCACCTTAGAACAACTCTCAGAAAAAAGCAAAACAGGAGATTTCAAAGAACTGCGGCTTATCGTTAAAGCCGATGTACAAGGTTCCGTAGAAGCTATCTTAGATACCTTACATAAACTAAGTACCGATGAAATCACTATTAAAGTCGTTATGCATGGCGTTGGACAAATCTCTGAATCCGATGTGTTATTGGCAGTCGCTTCTAAAGCTATTATCATTGGTTTTAATGTACGTCCCCATATTAAAGCCAGAAAATTAGCAGAAAAAGAAGGAGTAGAAATCCGAAATTATAAAGTGATTTATGATTTGGTTAATGATATTAAACAAGCTATGGAAGGGTTATTAGAACCTGAGTACAAAGAAGAGATCTTAGGAGTAGCAGAAGTGAGAAAAACCTTTAAGATTTCTAAAGTGGGTACAGTGGCTGGTTGCATGGTGATTGATGGTGTAGTAAAAAGAGGTTTCCCTGTCCGTGTTGTCCGTGATGGTGTAGAAATTTACGATGGAAAAATCGCTTCCTTAAAACGCTTTAAAGACGATGTTAAAGAAGTCAGCAAAGGTTATGAATGCGGTATTGCAATAGAGAACTTCAATGATATAAAGGAAGGAGATATTATTGAATGCTATCAACAAGTTGCAGTTAAACGAACCTTAGAAACAATAAAAGAGGAATAGAGTTATGAAGCGGGTTGTCGTTCATATTATGCCTCGTAAGGAGCTATTAGATCCCCAGGGTAAAGCAACTTTACAGGGATTAAAGCAATTAGGGATTGCTCATGTTAGGGATGTGCGTATTGGTAAGCGTATTGAGCTTTGGGTAGCGGCGGAAGAAACGGGTCAAGCGCAAGCTATCGCACAACAAGCAGCGGAGCGATTATTGGTAAATCCCATCATTGAAACTTATAGAATAGAAGTGGAGGGCGATGGTTAAGTTAGTGTTGCATAGGGGCGATATTACGAAGATGGCAGTGGATGCCGTTGTGAATGCGGCAAATAGCCGTTTAGCAGGTGGTGGCGGTGTAGATGGTGCCATTCATCGTGCAGCGGGATGGGAGGAGCTGCAGGCTGCTTGCCGTAAAATCGGCGGTTGCCCAACAGGAGAAGCACGTATCACCCCAGGCTTCCGCCTCCCCGCTAAATATATCATCCACGCCGTCGGACCCGTCTGGCAAGGCGGAACAAAAAACGAAGAACAACTACTTTATAGCGCTTATCAATATAGCTTAAAACTTGCTTGTGAGCACCAAGTAAAAACCATTGCCTTCCCTTGTATCAGCACAGGCATTTATGGATTCCCTAAACGTTTAGCTGCCCAAACAGCGCTAAAAGCTATAGAAGACTTCATCTGTAATAAAATGCCTAAGGACTGTCTACTAGAAACTATTTATATTGTCGTTTTCGATGATGAAAATGAGCAAATTTACCTGGAACTCATGGGGAAGGAAAAAGTAATTGCTTAGTCTAACATCTTACCTTTTAGCATTTGATTCCAATACATCCAAGGTAAAAAATACTTTTTCAAAGCCCACATCGCCCAAGTTGGTTTAGTTGTATCTATAAGCCATTTAGGGAAGGAAGAAACAGGAACATTATCGTATAAAAATTCTGCCATGACTAATTTTCCATAACCTACAATAAAAGGACATCCTGCATAGCCGTTGTATTTTTCTGTTAAAGATTTTCCCTGTAATAGATTTAAGATGTTATGAACTACTTTTTTTACTTGTTTTCGTATTGCTGCACCTGTTTTAGCAAAGGGCACGCCGCAAACATCTCCTAAACCAAAAATGTTTTTATAGGTTTTATGTTGTAAAGTATAGCGGTCTACGTTTAAGAATCCTTCTTGTTCAGCTCCTTGTGTTAAAGCGGCATTCTCACGAATGACCTTAGGGGCTCCTTGAGGGGGGACAATGTGTAGAAAGTCGTAAGGCTGCTCTACGCGTTCGCCTGTTTTCATGTTTTCAAAAACAGCTATACGCTCTTGTGGCTTTACTTCAATAAGTTTATGAAAGAAATGCCCTTGGATATGGCATTCTTGGGCTAAACGTTCTATGGTTTCTTTATAACCGGGAACACCAAAATAAACAGAACCAGGAGTGTAAAGAATGACTTCACTTTTATCTCGTATGCCTTTTTTCCTAAGGTACTCTTCTGCTAAAAACATAATTTTCATTGGTGCTGCTCCACATTTATAAGGCGTATGAGGAACGGTAAATACTGCTTTCCCTCCTTGAAACTTTTGCAATAACTGCCATGTCTTCGGAGCATAATCATACAGATAAATGGTACTGGCATAAGGCGTATCTATTGCTTGACGTGCTCCAGGAACTAACTCCCATAGGTAGGTTATGCCTACAGCAACAATCAAATAGTCGTAAGAAACTACTTTGCCATTTCCTAAGCGCACTTTGTTTTCATCAGGAAGGATTTCCTCAGCAGTAGTTTTTAACCAAGTAGCTCCCTCAGGGATATAATCCTTTTCTGGTCTTCGGGTATCTGTAATGGAATAAACACCACCACCTACTAAGGTCCATGCTGGCTGATAATAATGCCATTGGGAAGGCTCCACAATGCCAACTTTATAAGCTTTTGT
>WFXK01000261.1 GCA_015490695.1 Bacteroidota bacterium
CTTGCCAAGCGAAATGAAGAGATTGCTTCTTTCATTATGGAACGTACAAAAGCCGTAGAAAAGCACTTGAATAAGTTTATAGAATTAACTTCTACAGGGAATCGCTACGTACAATTATTGGCTACGGAGCAGCATAGTGCTATGCGAGAGATGAATCGCTTAGCAGAAATGCTTTTAGAATCGTTGGAGAGTTTACAACAACAAATTAGACAAGGGAAACAATCTAAGGCTATGTGCAAGCGTCCTGGTAGTGGCATGATGGGGAATTTACGACAAATTATCAAGATGCAGCGGTATTTGAATGACCGGTTATCAGAGTTATTTAAGACGCAGAACGAATTACAGCGTAAGGGGCAGAAGCCTTCGGAAAAATGGGGAGAGCAGCTACGTTCTTTAGCGCAAGAACAACGCCGCATCCACGACGATTTACAACAATTAAAAGACCGCTTGCAAAGAGCAGGGCACAAAGGCTTAGGTGATTTAGATAAAGTATTGGAAGGAATGCGAAAAACTGAGCAGGAACTCTTAGATAAACGCTTAACTGAAGCCACCTTAAAGCGTCAACAACGTTTATTAGACCGATTATTGGACTATGATAAAGCGATGCGAACGAGAGAATTTGAACAAAGAAGAGAATCGCAAAGTGCACAACAACAGCGCTTTTTAGGAAAAAAAGATTTTCTAAATTCGCAACCCGTGGAGCAGTCTCTACGTAAAACTATATATAGAAGGTACTACTTAAAATATGTACCTTATTATCAGAGCCTAATTCTTCTTTATCAACGCAATTTAGTCAACCAATGAGAGGCGCTGCTATGAAAGGAGTCATGTCTTCTCAACGTATGGTGCGGCTACCAAGCACCTTAGAATCCCTAGCGGAGGTGGAAAATTTCTTAGATGAAATCAAAAATGAATTTAATTTAAGTGAAGAAGTATTTACGAATTTGATTATTGCTGTAGCAGAAGCAGCCACCAACGCCATCAAACATGGTAATGGTTACGATCCAAATAAGTATTTTACAGTAGAAGTGCTCAAAACTCCCCATTACTTAGTGGTGACTGTAGAAGATGAAGGTCCTGGCTTCAACCCCGATGAAGTCCCCGACCCTTTACAAGAAGAAAACCTACTAAGAGCCTGTGGTAGAGGAGTGTTTGTAATGCGAAACTTAGCAGATAGAGTAGATTTCCTTCCCCCAGGCAATGTGGTAAAAATGTACTTTAAGCTACGTTGAAAATTTTCCTCCATCCTCCAGAAATCCTTAACGAGAAAAAACGAAAAAACTTAGAAAGATGGTTAGAAGTGGTCTGTAAAGCCCATGGAAAAACGTTAAAACAACTTTTTATTTTTAATGTTCCCCTTAAAGACATTCAACAATTACACCAATGTTATTTTAACAAAAGGGAAGCAACGGATATTATTACCTTAGACTATAGCAATGATAAAGAGGTTACTGCCACGCTATATTGCTGTTCTGAGTTTATCCGCAGCCATTTACAAGCTTATGAAGTAGCAACCTTAGAAGAGGCGCTTTTACGCGTTATTCTGCATGGAGTCTTACACACCTTAGGCTATAACGACCACACCCTACAAGAACAAAAAAAGATGACAGAAACAGAAATGATATGGTTAAAAAAGTTCTTTGTATCCCATTAAACTTTTAAGGCGGTCTATGCCTTCATCTAAACGAGGCTATCTACCTTTTGCATTCTATCGGCTTTTTCAAAATTTTACAATAAAAAACAAGGACGACGTTTACTACTTTGTGGCACAAAAATTGCTTTATTAAAGCTATGCTATGCGTAGGATAGTTGTTTTTATAGCAGTTGCTGTGTTTTCGTGGGCGCAGTCTACTACAGGGGCAAAGATTGAAATAGAGCCCAAACGTTATGACTTTGGTACCGTAAAGCAGGGTACCGTAGTAAAATACACGTTTCAAATCCACAATAAGGGTACTGCTCCTTTGATCATCACGGATGTAAAAACCAGTTGTGGTTGTACAGCTTCCAATTGGCCCAAGGAGGCTATTCAGCCTGGAAAGAGTGCGCCTATGGAAATAACGTTTAACACAACAGGAAAAAGTGGGAAGCAAACGAAAAGTATTACTGTTTACTCCAATGGCTCCCCACCTATGGTGATCGTTTATCTCACAGGAGAGGTTGTAGAATAAAAGTTTTTCTCTACTTTTGTATAAATTTAATCCTATTAGCCATGAAGAAAGAGCATGTATTCAAAGGTTTAGGAAGTGGGCTATTGATTGGAGCCCTATTGAGCACCAACGGTGTTGAGGCGAAAATCACGGCAGAGGATTTAGGTCAGGCTGAGGTACTGCAGGCGAAAATCTTAAAAGCCATTGCTAAAGAGCATCCTAATGCGATCGTTTATGAACTCCGTTGCGGTGAAGGCAAGTGTGGAGAAGGCAAATGTGGTGAAGGAAAGTGTGGAGGACATGCCAAAACCAAAGCAACAACGAAGTCTAAAGCACAAGTAGGAAAGGTGCAAAAGGTTGAAAAGCATCAACAACATTCTATGGAGAAGAAGGCTAAAGGAGAGAAGCCTAAGAAGATGATGGACAAGAAGTAAAAGCAACCAAGGGGCGGCTTTGCCGCCCCTTATTTATAGCTGTAACCACCTCTTAATTGCTCGCTTGTATATATTCTTCACCTTACAATAATTCCCCTGTATAGCAACACTTACTAAAGTTACTCCTGGATTCACCTCTAGAATTAAGTATTTATTTGAACGAGTCTCTATAATATCAACGGAACCAAAACGTAAATTTAAAGCTTTCATAGCCCTTAAAGCAATCCCCTCTATTTGAGGTTTACGTTCTATTATCTTAACCTTCGCTCCTTTTGTTAAATTATGATGCTGCAAAAGATAAATTCTCTTTCCTTTTTCTAGAATATGCGATAATAATTTATTTTTACGGGATAAATTCTCATAAACTTCTGGATTATTTATATCATGAGTGAATAACAACTCATAAATGGTACTCTTTCCGTCTCCCTCAATATAAGGAATATCTTTTCTAACAATCAATTCTACTTTCTCATCCAGCACTACCACCCTATATTCACAATTCACTTCATAAAAAGGAGACAAAACGATTTGTGAAAAATCAGAAAGGAGATCGCTAACAGCTTTTTCCAATTGAACCTCATTCTCAACAAAATACACTTTTTTCCCCGAAGCCCCTTTATTAGGTTTCACCACAATCTTTCGTCCATGCTTATAAAAGAATTCTAGTATTTTTTTCCAATTGCCTGAAGTATTCCCACGATAGCGGTAAATCTGAGTATAAATCAATTCGTATTGAACTACAGGTATCCCCTCCTGCGAAAGAATTAAAAAAGTAGCGTACTTGTCTGTACAAATTTTTGCTGCACTATCTTCATTTATTCCAAAACTATAGGAGTATATAAACCCTTTTCTTCCGTAAGCCTGTAGAAGCACTATCCAACCTTCAGACAAAACATCACATTCTATACCAAGGTCCGCACAAACCTCCCGTATAATCCTGAGGAAAACACTCCTTCTTTCATTCATAGTTTAGTTTCTACTGTGCCAATGATGGTATAAAATTAAAACAAAAAGAGGATAAAAACGTCAAAAAACTGTATAAAAA
>WFXK01000262.1 GCA_015490695.1 Bacteroidota bacterium
AGCCACTGGGCATGGTTAAATACGCCTAAGGAAAAAGGTGGCATCCAAGGCGTAACCTATCCTTTAGTTGCAGATTTAAGTAAAACCATAGCTCAAAGCTATGGGGTTTTAGCAGGGGAATACGTTTATCAGTATGATGAGGAGCTAAAAGAAGAGGTTCTTTCTTTCCGAGGAGAGCCTGTGGCTTATCGGGGATTGTTCCTCATTGACAAAGAAGGAATTGTCCGTCATGAATTAATCAATGATTTGCCCTTAGGTAGAAGTGTTAAGGAGGCTTTACGCATGTTAGATGCGTTAATTTATGTAGAGACCCACGGAGAAGTTTGTCCTGCTGAATGGGAAAGTGGTAAGGAAGCTTTGAAGCCAACTTTCGAAGGCGTAGCGGAGTACTTGGCTAAACATTAAAAATGCAAGGGGGGCACAAGCCCCCCTTTTTTATTGGGGTTCACAAGATAAAAACCTATCTTTGTCAAAACTTATGGAAGACATCTTTTATTGGTTACAACCCCGCTTCATTATTGAAGTAGGCGGTCTTTTGCTGCTTTTAACAGTCGTGTTTGCAGAAACAGGACTGCTCATTGGCTTTTTCCTCCCAGGAGACTCCCTGCTATTCACTGCAGGATTATTAGCAGGAACAGGACAATTTTCTATTGCTTTGTACTATTTACTTCCTTTAACAACGGCAGCAGCTATCTTAGGCGATAATCTTAATTATTGGATTGGCAGACGTATTGGAAAGGCGCTGTATAACAAAAAAGAAACTTGGTATTTTAAGCGGGAATACATTGTTGTGACACGTGCTTATTTTCAGCGTTATGGGGCTATTACATTGATTATTGGGCGTTTTTTACCGATTGTGCGGACCTTTGCTCCTTTATTAGCAGGGGTTTCTATGTTATCTTACAGACGTTATTTGATGTATAGCCTCATTGGAGGTATTTTATGGGTAAATACTTTAATTCCGATAGGGTATTTCTTGGGTTCGTTATTGCCGGAGACGGAAGATTATTTAGGGTATATTGTTTTGGTGTTAGTGGTGATAACGACGTTTCCTATTCTTCGGCGTTTATGGATGGAGCGGCGTCGAGCAAAAGAGCGATTAAAAAAGAAGCGTTCTTTGTCTTTAGAAAAGATTTCTTAATTTTGCGGTGGGTCGGGGAGTAGCTCAGGTGGTTAGAGTACACGTCTGGGGGGCGTGTGGTCGCGGGTTCGAGTCCCGCCTCCCCGACAATAAGGGGCTGGAAAAGCCCCTAATTTTTTTATCTACCTTTGCCTTGCCATGTTTTTCCTCCTTATCTTCTGTATCCCTATGGCACAAGCAGCAAAAATGTACTTCTACGAAATAGGATGGCGTCAACCCCAAAGCCAAAGCTATGAAATTCAATTAAAGGTACAAAAAAGCAATGGACGTTATACGGTATTTCGCCTACCTATATGGCGTCCAGGACGTTATATCCTTCAACACTACGCCGCCGCCATCTGGAACTTCCAAGCACAAGACGAAGAGGGTAACCCCCTGCCTTGGCGAAAAATAGAAAAAAGCGCATGGCAAGTCCAAAACCCTAAAAAAGGAACTTTTATCATTATCCGTTATCGCTTCTATGCCAACCGCTTAGATGCAGGCTCCAGCTACCTCAGCCCCGAACTCGCCTACATGAACCCCGTTAACTTCCTCATGAGTGTAGATAAACACTACAACCTCCCCTGTGAACTCCTATTAAAAGACCTAAATCCTGATTGGAAAGTCGCAACAGCACTAAGAAAAAAAGCTTTTAACCACTTTGTCGCGGATTCTTACCACGAATTAGTAGATAACCCTATTGTCTGTGCCCCCTCCTTAGTACAACTCCAATTTGAAACCCTCGGAAAACGTTTCTATTTACACTTTTGGGGAAATTATCAATTGAACCATGAAGCAGAACAAACGTTAATTAAGAACGTGCGGCGTATTGTAGAAGAACAAACCGCCATCTTCGGTGAATTACCTGTAGAAGAATACCATTTTATTTACTTATTAGTTCCTTTCTATTTGCGTCATGCTGTAGAGCATAGCCGATGTGCGGTTTTTGTATTACCAGAACAGGTTGCCAGCAGTAAAAGCGCTTTATATGGCTTATATGGAATTACCAGCCACGAATTTTGGCATTTATGGAATGTAAAACGCATTCGTCCGCAAGCGCTTCTTCCTTATGACTACGCAGAAGAACCCTATACCTCATTACATTGGTTCACAGAAGGCGTTACCGACTACTATGCCTATTTGATTTTAGTAAGAGCAGGTATCATGACCCCAACAGACTTTTTTAGAAACCTTTCTGAAACATGGACTGCTTTAGAAAACCATGCGGCTAATTATTATGTTTCTCCTGCACAAGCCAGTATGGATAGTTGGCTGGTAACCTCCTTGTACCTCTACAAACCACTTTATATCTCCTATTACCCCTTAGGAAAACGCTTAGGATTTTTATTAGACCTATTACTACGGGTGCGAACCAACAATGCTGTTTCCTTAGATGAAGTCTTCCGCTATCTCTACGAACACTATTACAAAAAGAACAAAGGCATTGAAGAAGATGAACTACAAGAAATCTGTGAGAAATTAAGTGGGACTTCCTTAGAATTTTTCTTTCAAAATTTTGTTTGGCGCAGCGGTCCCTATCCATTTGAAACCCTTATTGAAGAACTTCCTTTGAAAATAGAAGTAGATACTTCCTACGAAAACGATTTAAGTGTCTTTGGGGTTTCAGAAGTTTCTGTAGTGAAAGCAACAAAGCAAAAAACACAATGGCTTGTAGTAGAGGACATTTTACCTGAAGGCGATATTTTACAAGCTGGTGTTGCTCCAGGAGATATGTTATTGAAGCTGGGTCCGTATAACCTGCAAAATGTGAGTGAAGAAAATCCTTTGCCATCTAATTGGTATGAAACCATTAAAGTTGGTGCAACGATTCCTGTTACCTATTTGCGTAACAACGAATTACTTCATGGTTCTTTCACTTTTTCTGGAAGATTTCTTCCGAAGAAATACCGCATTATAGCAGAAGACCACCCTGTATTTCAATCCCTTTTTGCTTCAGCAATAAAAGAAAAAGTAGAATAAAGCGCTATTTTTCCATTTCAACAAAGATGTCTAAAGCTTGAGGGGAAGGTTTATCCATGTAGAAGTTTTTAGTAGTGATGGCTTGACAAGCTTCAGGATGCTGCTTATATAAACGCCAACGCATCCACGATACGGCAACATCATAAAAAGGACGCAATAACACCTGCGGCACCTTACGATGCAACGATAAAGGGTCTACTTTCCTTAAAAAGTCCTTTACCCACCCTTTGTTATTCATAAAATACTTTTGAAATGTTTCATCTCCGTAGATACCGTAAAAACGATATTTTTTGAAGACTTTTTTGACTAAAGCTTCCATCTCTTCAAAAGTATATTCTTTTACATGATAAGGATTATAGCTTGGGGATTGAAGGGCGTTAGGCGTGGTTATATAAAGGGTTCCTTGGGGTTTCAAAACCCGATAGGCTTCTTTCAAAAAGGCTTCTGGCTCTTTAATATGTTCTATGAACTGGAAAGCAACAATGACGTCAAAACTATTTTCTGGAAAGGGAATCGGAGGCACGTATTGTTTTTTAAATTGAATATTCGGAGCATGAAACTTCTTTTTTGCTTTTGCAATAGCCCGCTCACTGGCTTCTAACCCTACAACACTTTTCGCATAACGACTCAATAAGTAAGCTCCGTAACCTTCTCCAAAAGCAACTTCTAACACGGTTTTAGAACGCACCTTAGGAGCAATGTATTCATAAGCAAACAAATGACGCTGGAATATAGGATTTACAGGGGCATAATCGCTTTGAATCCGCTCAGCCGATTGAATACGCATGCAGGCAAAATTATAAAATAGCTTTACTTTTGTATTATGGAGGCTACTATAGCACCCTTATTACAAGCCTTAGAAACAGGGCTATACGAACGTTCCTTAGAGATCCGTTTGGTGTTTTTAGCCATGATTGCAGGAGAAAACTGCTTTTTATTAGGTCCGCCAGGTATTGCAAAAAGTTTAATTGCCCGCCGAATGAAATTTGCTTTAAAAGACGGGAAGCACTTTGAATACCTTATGGGGCGTTTTAGCACCCCTGAAGAAATCTTTGGTCCTGTCTCTCTGCGAAAATTAAAAGAGGAGGACCGCTACGAACGCAATGTAGAAGGTTATTTGCCTTCGGCGCACGTTGCTTTCTTAGATGAACTTTGGAAAGCATCCCCCGCAATACACAATACCTTATTGACCATCATCAACGAAAAAGTCTTTCGTAATGGCACACAAGAAATCAAAGTTCCCCTACAACTTTTAATTGCTGCTTCTAATGAGCTTCCTCCTAAAGGAGAAGGATTAGAAGCCCTTTGGGATAGATTCCTTATACGTATCTCCATGACCAATATCCAAAGCGACGAAGCTTTTGAAAAAATGATTCTTCAAACGTTTGACCCTTATCAAGACCCTGTCCCCCCTTCTCTAAAAATTTCCTTAGAACAACTCCAACAATGGCGACAACAATTAAAAACGATAGAAGTTCCTTCCGCTATCATTCGCATTATCCATAACATCCGACAACAAATCAATGAATACAATCAACAACATGCTAAAAAAGCACATAGAATCTATATTTCTGACAGACGCTGGCAAAAAATCATAAAAGTCCTTAGAGCCAGTGCTTTTATCCACGGAAGACAAGAAGTAAACACAGAAGACTGCCTCATAATGCCCTATATGCTATGGGAGTATCCCGAACAAATAGAACCAATAAGAACTATCGTACATCAAAGTATTAGGGATCAGCAACGAATTAAAATCTTTTCTCTAAAAGAACAACAGACAAAAGAAGTAGACTTTATAGAAGTCGCTCAGCATATTGTAAGCCCTCCTCGTTGTGCCAAAGTTTATACTTTCAGCAGCTACATCATGGAATGGGATAAAGGACAATGGGGAATTTATCTTCAACTGATTCAAGGGGATATAAGACATCGTATTTTTATCCCAGAAAAATATCTTATTCAAGGGTACGATACAGAGCTACCACCACCATTTCATTTTTTGGAAATCTATCCCGATGGTACCATGCGAGTAGGTAGTGGCGCTATTCAACTAAAACAGCAACCTTGGAAGCTTTATCGTTTACAAGGAACTAACCTCTATATCGATAGTGAGGTGTTTGAAAACCTGCCAATACAAAAACCCACTGAAGTCATTTTATGGAATATTAAAAAAGATAACGGCATACGTCCAATAAAACAACTTCTAGAGTGGCAACGTTGTTATTATAAAGCCATGGTAGAGCGCATAGATGCCCTGCAATTGCGTTATCGTATAGGAAGTGTCATGAGTCATGCCTATACCAATAAAGTTGCTCCCTTAGAATATACTTATCGCGATAAAAAAGACTATTTAGAAAACTTACATAAATTACGCCATTACTTAGAAGGTTTTCTTACACACACACTTCCGAAGTGGCAAGAAAGGGTTTTAGCGCACTTAATTGCTCGCTACGATAGCACCGACCCCCTTTGGCAAAGTATCCATAAAGAAGTTTCCCAATGGCTTTTACAATTAGACCAATACAACGCAGAAGTCCAACATGAAAGCAGCCATCCTCATTAAAAACTTTATTGAAAAAGGTACTTTATTTGGTAGTAAAGAGAAACGTGCCCGTTTTGTTATGCTCCTTCATCATTTTTTTTATAAAGGTGATTTCACTATTATGGAAGCAGTAACCACAGAAGCTTCTTTTCAATCTATCGCCTCTTTATTAGAACCTTTCTTAAAAGACCTTCCTCTAAGCTATTTGTGCTTCGGAGACCATGAACTCTCTTTATTTGCAACCTCTTATATTGCTTCATGGCTTGATAAATGGTTTTCACAACAGCCTCCTGCAGCAAACACCTCTACCTCCCGTTCCTTTAGAAAAGAAAAACAGAACCAAAAAGATTTAAGACGAGCAGAACAATTATTACGTCAATATTTTTCTCAAATCCATCAAGGAAATTGGCATCAGACACTAAAAGAATGGTTATTAGACCAATATGTTCAACAACTTTATCCTCAAGTTGCACAATTAGCAAAGTTCTTAGGAAGGAAAGAAGTTTTGCAAGAAAGCAATACGACAGCACAACGGCATCGGCAACAATGGGGAAAATCTGAAATCAAAGGGATTCGCTTATCTAATGACCTAAGTATTGTACTGCCCATGGAATTAGGATTGATGGTAGTTCCAGAATTAGAGTTGTTATTTATGAAAAAGTTTGCAGAACAAAAGTTACTTTCTTTGGATTATCGTGCGCATGAAGAGGCTCCTTATCGTTCTGAACAAAAAGGACCCATTATCTTATGCATAGACACCAGTGCTTCTATGGCAGGCATGCCAGAATTGCTTTCTAAAGCCTTAGCGCTGTGTCTAATTACTACTGCCTTAGAAGAAAAGCGCCTTTGTTATGTGATTAGCTTCGCTATCAACATTGAAACATTGGCTTTGCAAAATCCTTATGAAGACTTACCTAAGTTAATTCACTTTTTACAGCAGGGCTTCCATGGTGGAACCGATGTAACTTTGGCATTAAGTGCTGCTTTGGACCAACTAAAAAAAGAACCTTATCAAAATGCCGATATCGTAGTGATTTCTGACTTTGTAATGCCTACACCCGCTCCTGAATTGCTTCAAAGAATATGGCGTCAAAGACAACAAGGAACGCGCCTGTTCGCTATCGTCGTAGAACAAGACTACTACATAGAAAGCGACATCCTATTCTTCTTTGACCAACATTGGAAACTACGCTGCTTGGGAAATAAAGAAAGCTTTCAAGTTGTTTTACAAGCTATTGAAGAACAACTTTTTAATTCTACTTAAGCAGCAATGGGATTTGTATA
>WFXK01000263.1 GCA_015490695.1 Bacteroidota bacterium
ACTACAACACATGGATTCCATTACAAAAAATGGGTTTGTCGCTCTTACCTCAATGGGATACCCCTTTATGGCTAACTCCTAAACAAACATGGGAGGTAGTTAAAGAAAAAGTACGCGGTGTGACCTTCCAAAGTACTTCAGGTGATTTTGAAACTGCACAAAAACGCTTCCAACAATGGAATGCCGATATTGAAACCATGGAAAACGCCTCCGCCTTCTTAGTCGCTAACTTCTTTAACATCCCCGTAGCAACCATCCGCTTTATCAGTAACCAAGTAGGTGAAAGCGATAAAAACCGTTGGTATCTACACGCTTGTCAACAAGCCATTAGAAACTTTATAGAAAAACTTCTACGGCAATAATGCCAAAAACGCTTCCACCATCTCCTTGGTAGTTGCCCACGAAGTTACTAAACGAACACAACAACGCTCTTTTTCTTCTATCCAGACATGAAAATCAAAAACAGAACGCACTTTTTGAACCACCTCCTTAGGAAGCCATACAAATAGTTGATTGGTCTGTGGTGGAACTAAAAAGTTAAAACCTTTTTGTTTTAATGCTTCCGCTAAACGCTGTGCCATCTTATTAGCATGTCGCGCTAAGTGCAAATACAAATCGTTCTCTAATAACACTAAAAATTGAATACCTAACACTCGTCCTTTCGCCAACAAAGCTCCTTTTTGTTTCAGATGATAACGGAAATAGGGCTGTAAAGCAGAGTTTACGATCACTAAAGCTTCTCCTAACAATGCACCGTTTTTTGTTCCACCTAAGTAAAAAGCGTCGGCATAGCGGGCTATTTGCGCTAAGGTCTGCTGCGTAGCTCCTAAAGCATTGCTCAAACGCGCCCCGTCTATATACAACAACAACCCTAAGGCATCACAACAACGCCTTAGTGCCGCTAACTCCTCTAAGGTGTATACTGTACCTAATTCCGTAGCCTGTGATATAAAAACCAACCTCGGACGTACACTATGCTCATCCCGATGAACCGCTACTACTTTTTCAATCTGTGCCGGAGTCAATTTCCCATCCCTTGTGGGTACTTCAATAATGCGATGCCCTGTGTATTCAATCGCTCCCGTCTCATGCACCGCAATATGACTCAGTTGCGTAGCAATTACCGCTTCGTAAGGACGAAGAAAAGCACTAATAGCCACTAAGTTCGTCTGTGTCCCTCCACAAAGGAAATGGACTGCTGCCTGAGGTTGTTTTATTATGCTTTTTAATAGCTCCCGTGCTTGTTTACTCCATGGGTCATAGCCATAACCTAAGGCTTGTATGGTGTTCGTTTCTTGTAAACGCTTTAAAATCGCAGGATGCGCCCCCTCGGAATAATCATCCCGGAAACTATACCGCATAGTAAGGCGATAAAAAGATATAAATCAAAACCCCTGTGATAGCTACATAAAGCCATAAAGGATAAGTCCAACGAACCCAACGACGATGCTTGTCATAACGACCTGAAAATCCTAAATAATAACTATAAAGCACCATAGGCAAAGCAATCGCAGAAAACAAAATGTGCGTGATTAAAATAAAATAATACACATAACGCCAAAGTCCTTTACCACCATAAGGCGTATCCCCAACTTGTGAATGATAAACCAAGTACAAGATTAAAAACACTAAGGAAAGCACCAAAGCTGCGGTCATGCAATAACGATGCCATTGGACACGCCGACGTTTAATCGCAATAAAAGCCGTAATCAACAACAAAGTAACACCGCTGTTAATAAAAGCATTCACCTTAGGAATCCATAAAAAAGCAGAAGTTGCCTGCGATGCTTGCTGCGTAAGCACCCACCACACCACTAAAGGCACTGCCACAGCTACGAACGCAATCCCTAAAAGAATCCAACGTTCTTTCATGGCTGTCGCTTTAATCGTTCTTCTACTGCTTTGAGGACATCGGGATAACGGACGTGCCGCTGAATACTCTTCCATGTTTCAATCGCCTGCATGTGTTTGCCTTGCTCCCAATATAAATCTCCCATGACAATAAAAGCTTTTGCCTTCCAATAATTATAAGAAGGAAATCGTTTTTTAAACGCTAAAATAAGCGATTTGGCTTTTTCATAATCTTTTTGGTCAAAAGCAATGCGTGCTAACCAATACTGCGATACCGCACCCCAAACCCCTTCATCCTTATTAACTTCATGAAACAAATCTAACGCCGCTGCTGTATCTCCCATGCTATATAAACAACGGGCTTTAGCCACCATCGCCCGATAACGGGAATACTGCGTTAAATGCGCATCCTTCAAAACCGTATCAATCACCATCAAAACCGAATCACAAAAGCCTTGCACCTTGTATAACTCTGCCAACTGAAATACTGCATAAATCCGCTGATAAGGGTCTGAATGATGCTTCCATAAATACCGAAATAGATGCTTAGCACTATCTATCAAACCCTGCTGTAGACTCATCTTCGCCAATAACTGCGCTACTTCCACCTTAAGCTCCTGCTGCTCTAAAGGTAAGGTACTGTAAAGCGTCCATAACAATTGCTGCGCCGCTACACTATCTTTCAAATGCAACAACGCCTTTGCTTTCAAAACTTTTAATTCATAAACATGTTTCCCTTGAGGAAAATCCGTTATATACTCATCTATTTTCCGTAACGCTGCTTCGTATTGTCCTGCATAAAACCGTTCCTTCGCTGTGCTGTAACTTAACTGCTCTAAAGCGGGGTCTACCTGTGGATAACGCTGACGATAAAGCCGATAAAGCTTATCAAAAGAATCAGGTGGCAACAATTGACTTAATCCCTCCAACACCACCCGAACCTCAGGTGTAGTGCCATGCGACAATAATACTTCCTTAAAATACTTTACCGCTTCAGCACTATCCCCCCGATTATAATGAATCAATCCTAACAACACTTGCGCCTTTGTAAACCATACTCCATCAGCATAATCCGCTGCTAAACGCCGCGCAACCCGTAACGCCCTATCATAATCCTTCAACCACGTTAAATAAATATCCGCTAAATCATACAAAGCCCTTGGACGTAAACTACTATAAAAAAACTCCGAAAGAAACGTCTTTAAATACGTAGCAGCCATCTTATAAGACCCTAAACGCTTATAAGCCATAGCAATCTGATAACGTAAATAATCCTGAAACAAAAGATTAAAATCCAATGCTTTTTGATAATACGTTATAGCCTCTTCATAACGCTTTAACAAAAAGAAACAGTCTGCCGCTCTGGTGTAACCTTCTACAACCCAATTCAAATATTGCTTGGTTTGCTCTTTTTGCTTCACCTTCAAAAACACTTTTGCCGCTTCCGCATAACGCTTTAATCGGAATAGACACCACCCTTCCCCTATAACCGCCCCAAGCCAATAAGGATGATGTTGCGCAAACGACGAAGATAAAAAGTCGCTATAAACCCTTAAAGCTTCTTTATAACGTCCCCCATAATACAACGCCTCCCCATACCAATATTGTAAACGCAAATTAAACGTATCATCTGCTGCCACATTTAAACCTTTTTTAAAATAATAAACCGCAGAGTCGTACTGCTGCTGCTCAAAATATTGAATTCCTAAGTAAAAACACGCTTTTTGAAAGGTTTTTCTCGCTTCTTCAGAATGCAAACGCCCAGAAAGATACTTCAAAGAAGCCCTAAAACGCCCTGCATAAAAATAAGTAATCCCTAACAAAGAACGAACCAAATCACACTGTGGGTCATCAGGATAGCGCCGCAAAAACCGCTGAAACGCCTCTAAAGCCTCATCGTAATACTGACTCTCATACGCCGTGATACCATACTGAATAAGCGCATCCTTAGCAAAATCTTTGACAAACCCCAACGTATAAGCCCGATGAAAAGCTAAACGAGCATCCTCATACCGCTTCAAACGCCGATAAATAAACCCTAAATAATAAGACGAAGCCTGCCCAATGCTATCAGAACGCGCCGATAAGCCCTCAAAAAAAGACAACGCCTCAGAAAAACGCCCTAATACAAAATACGTGTAAGCAATCCGATATTGAACCCCCACATGCGTATAACGCCGAACCTTTAAATACGCCTCATAATAAGCCAACGCATCAGAAAAACGCCGCTCTTCAAAATAAGCA
>WFXK01000264.1 GCA_015490695.1 Bacteroidota bacterium
ACGATAAAAGATATAGGTTTTGAACCATTTTAATGCTTTCTCTGTATTACCTAATTGTTCGTAAGCTTCGCTGAGGGCTTGTGCTGCGTCCCGTAAAGGAATAATATCTCCGTTCTTTTCCGCAATTTTATAAGCTTTTTGTGCGTAAGCTAGTGCCTTAGCAGGTTGTTTTAAGTGCAGATAGACTCTTGCAACCGCATTTAATGGATAAGCCATTGCTCCCTCTGTTCCTAGTTTTTTATAATAGCGAAGGCTTTCAAATAGATATTCCAACGCTTTTTTATAATTGCCTTTTTCTTCGTAAATGTTTCCAATGTTATGTAATGAGACGGCTACACCGATTTCATTATTTAGGGCTTTATCTATTTCCAGGCTTTGGTGGTAGTATTCCAGAGCTTTTTCATGATTACCTTTTTCAGCGTAGATGATTCCAATGTTGTTAAGCGTTCTGGCAATGCCCCATTGGTCGCCCAAGCGTTTTTTGATAGCCAAGCTCTTGAAGTAGTATTCTAAAGCTTTATCATATTCTTGCTGTGACGCATAGATTAAGCCGATATTATTTAGAGTTTTTGCAACTCCCTCACTATCTCGCAACGCCTCTTTATATTTTAAACTTTGGAAAAAACAATCCAATGCTTTTCTGTAATCACCTCTATCGGCATAAAGGATACCCAGACTACTTAAAGCAGCAGCAAGATTTTTTTTATCATTTAATTGTTTGCTTAATGCAATGCTTTTCTGGAAGTAAACTCGGCTTAATGAATCTTGCCCTTTTTTACGGTAGAAAATTCCTTTATATCTCCAAAGTTTTGCCTGTGCTTTTTGAGCAAAAGTCGTCAATTGAGGGTCTTGAGCTGCGTTTTTTAGATAATTTTCTACAAATTCTAAGTAGTCTTTTGCGAAGGGGTAATTTCGGCTTATGACTGTGAAGCATAGTTTATTAAGGATTTGGATGCGTTGGGTGTCGTGTTGTGCTGCATGGTAATTTTGGAGAAGTGCATTAAGTTTTGTTCGTTGTTCTTGAGAAAGTAGTGTGGTATCTATGTTGGGGATTAAATAAAAAGCTGATAGTTGCTGGGCATTTAGGCTTGTTGTAACAAATAAAAACAAAAAAAGGCATAGTAAGTTCATGGTGCTTAGAAGGATTCTCATAACAAAGATAGCAAATTTATTTGTTAAACCTTTGATAACAAGATTTGTACTTGACAAGCATGCAATTCTAATCCAAGAGACGGTAACGATAGTTCTTTAGTGGAGGGTTGTTAAAATAAAGGGAATAATTTAAATTTGCACTCATGAGTGTGGCTTTAGTAGAAAAAGGGATTTATCTGAAAGATCGGCATGCATACGTTTTAGGGGGAGAGCCGCTGGTTTTTCACTGTCACCACTATAATTGCTTTTTACAAGCCTCTATAGAAGATACCAGAAACTTAATAGACCCCTATCCTATTTTAGTAGATTGTGCGCATGCGGTTGTTTATGCCCAATTGCAGCGGTTAAAAGAAGAATTAAAGTTAGATACGCAGTCCTTATTAGAACAGGGGGTGGCGTTATTTCGTTCCTTAGGTTTTGGGATTTTGCAATTGGATTCAATTAGTGCTGAGAAAGGCGTTGTTGTCTCTCCTTCTGAACATTACGGGGTAGGGTGGTTTGCTCGTTATGGAAAGCGTCATGAAGATTTACCAGGGGTTTCCTTCTTTGCACGAGGTTTCATAGAAGCCCTCGTTGAAGTTGCTTTTGACCTCCCCAAGGGAACGATTTATTGTGAACAAACCCATTGTCTTGCCAAAGGAGATGATCAAGCTCGCTTTGAATACCGAAAAGAAAACACTCCAAGAGCCATTCCCGATAGCCCAGGCGAAGGGATGTATGAACCTGTAGTCCCTATGCAACAACCTAAGGACACTTCCATAGATTACTATGCTATTCGGGATGCTGTGCTCGGTATGCCCTTAGAAGGCGACGAAGAAGAAGGATTGATAGATGCCTTCGGTGTCTTATTAACAAGGATGTATGCAAACTACTATAATTTATTGACCTGTAAAGTTATGGATGCTATTACACAAGAGATTGGTCCTGAGGGGGCTTTATTAGTTGAAAATTTGCTACGAGAAGCTGGACACGTTTGTGCTTTTAACACGATGGGCGGGATTATGATTTCTCCAGAATGGGATGCCCTTATTTTACCGCAAATCAAAGAGCGCAAAGATTGGCTCCATGGCATCGTTGCCGTCATGAATGCTTTGGGATGGGGAGTTATACAAATAGAAGAAATAAAAGAATATGAACTTTTGAAACTACGTATCTATTCGGATTATGAAAACAATGGTTTAATTCCTTTGAAATTACAATATAATCGTCCTGCTGCCTTCTTATTCCAAGGAATGACTGCAGGATTGATGAATTTGCTTTATAAAGAAGATATAACCCAGAAGCCTACACTAAATGCTGTGTTTTATAATAAAGTCTTTCGTGAAGGAGAACCCTTTATCGGAAGCCAAGAAAGAGATAGAAGGCTCCATGGCGACTATTGTATTACTATAGCACAACGTGGCAATACCAATTAAGCCGCTGAACCATTGTAGGAACTATTTAAAGTTTTTGTGTACTTTACCCAAAGAAGTAGATGAAGAGCTCATTGCATTTCTTAGAAAGCACTTAAATACTTATCAGCGAATAGCTTTTTCTAAATATCACCAAGGAGCGAGGGATTATTTCAGGATCGGAGCTTTGAATAAAGAAGGAATACGTATAGAAGGAAGTGTAGGGAGCCCTTATTTGTATGCGACTTTAAAAAAAGAAGCTATAGAGCGTTTTTATAGGTTGTTAAAAGCATTAGAAAAAGAAAAACCCCCAAGGTGATGGTTTACCTTGGGGGTGAACAGTTTGCAGGAAAGTAGCAAAGCTATTTAAATGGAATATGATAGCGGAGGCCTATAGTAACATTGGGACCTAAGCTCCAAGCTGCTACCTGTGTCCCTACCCAGAAACCAAAGTTAGAAATCCTATAAGAAGCTAATAATCCTGTTCCTAAACCGAAGAAATACCAACGGATTCCTAACATTTGATTGTCTGTACCTAAGGTAGAGGTGAAGCCGACGAAGGGAGCGAAGGTGAATGTTATTC
>WFXK01000265.1 GCA_015490695.1 Bacteroidota bacterium
CTCAAATGCCAGCCGGTGATACCTTTTTTTAAATATACTAAAAAGAGCAGTAAGCACTGCAGGAGGAATTACCATAGAAACTGCAAAAGAGTAGGAATGACTTTTGTTGTATTTCTAAACCAATAAGCGGGGATTAAAAAGAGGGCGATAATTATCGCCTCACTTAAATGAAGGGGTAATTGCCATTGAAGTCCTTGAGGGATTTGCAAAAAATAAAGGTACATGGCGAAGAAGAAGAAGAGCACATAGGCTAAAAGGTTATTAAAGCGGTAAGAGGCGGCTAAGAGCTGAGCCCAACTAAGGCTCCATAACAGCAACAACCAAGGGATACCTTTAACCAAAGGAGAAATAGGTCCTGCTGCAAAATAAGCATAACGGTAATAAATCCAATGGTATTGGGGGAAAGAGCGGTAATATTGTTCAAAAGTGGCAATCGGTAAAATAAGGGCTTTATCAAAAGGCAGTATTTTTAGGGTTATAGAAAGGGCAAATGGGTTAAAGAAAGCATAAACAAAGAGCACAGATAACAGTAATAAAAGCAACCACAATCCCCAAAAGTGCCAACGTTGTCTTTTTAAAAAAGCCCATGTAAAGTCATGCAGCCGCAAATAGGGGAAATCTTTCATTGACGCTCTTTAATTTGATTATAATAGCGCATGTTTGCAGGGTCTAATTGACGTATGATTTGTAAAAAGCGTTGTTTTTGTAAGTCGGTCGCATTTCTAAACATTTGGACTAATTCTTGGGTTTTAGTTCGCACAAAGATACGCGGCATGATGGTATTGGGATTGCTTTGGAAAAGTTTTCGCAATTGGTCTAAACACTGCAGTACGATTTCTCTTCCTTGGTCTACGTCTTGGTACATGTGGTCTAAAGCTTTTCGGTGGTAGTCATAATAAACTTGATGAAGGACTTGATAGCTGCCGTTGAGCATGTTTTCCAGCACCCAATAGCGGTTGTTCGTTCCATCTAAGGCTTTCCAACCGCTTTCACCGCTTTCCTGAGCTAAGTTCAAAATCTCTTGCGCTTTTCTAAAATAAGGGATTCCACTTCCTTTACCAAAAGAATCATAATCAAAACCTAAAATCATATAAGCCCAGAAGTTTAAAATGGAAGTTAGGTTATCAATGTAGGTTGTTGTGGAAAATTGTAGTGGTTGCATGGGGTTGTAGTTGATTTTGAAGTCTTTGTCTATGTAGTTGAAAATCACGGTTTCATAGGTGCTTGCATAGACAGGACGAATCACTTGGATTTGCATCGTGCCTTCAAAACGGTCTACAGAAGGGTTGGTTTGAATAATGATAGTAATGTTACAGCGGATGCGTTCATGGGGTTCAAAGTGGTCGTTTGTCCATTTATTTTGATTTAAGTACTGTGTAATAGCTTGCTTTAGTTGCTCTAAGATACTTCTATCAAGACTTTGCAGTCTGGGGGCTTGGATAGTAACTTGACACTGTAGCTCTTGGGCTTTAATCTGCCCAAAAATCCAAAATAGGCTGATGGCTAAAACGATAACGTTGGTCATAAACGGCATACTTGGGAGGAATCTTTACATGAAAGAACGCTTCTAATTTACGTAATAGTATTTGAAAATTATCAGGTAGGGGGCTGGAGAAGTAATAAAACTTTTGTTGTGTAGGGTGTTTAAAGCCTAAGGTTCTGGCATGTAGGGCTTGATAGGGCATCAAACTAAGGCAATCGTTCATAAAGCGTTTATAGGCATTAGAGGGTTTACCTCGTAGGATTCTATGTCCACCATAAAAAGCATCTCCAAACAAAGGATGGTTTTTGTATTTAAAATGGACACGGATTTGATGGGTACGTCCTGTTTCTAATTTACATTGCAATAGGGTTAGTACTCCGAAACGAGCCAGCACTTTAAAATGGGTTACAGCGTGTTTGCCATGTTCGCCATCTTCATAAACTTGATAGCGCTTTCTATCTCTTGCGCTTCTTCCTATATGTCCGACAATCGTTCCTCTATCTTCTTCAATATTGCCCCAGACTAAGCAGTAATAGATACGTTCAGCTTGTCTTAAAAAGAATTGCTTGGCTAATTGGTCGTAAGCCCATTCGTTTTTTGCGATGACTAACAACCCTGATGTTCCTTTATCTATGCGGTGGACTAAACCGGGACGTAAAGGTGGGTCCTCTTGTTTGTTCGGTAATTTTCTTAAATGATATAATAAGGCATTGATTAAAGTTCCACGATAGTTTCCACTGCCAGGATGGACCACCATTCCAGCAGGCTTATTGATGACCAACAAGTGGGGGTCTTCGTAGATGATGTTTAAAGGTAGGTTTTCAGGGACTAAGTCTGTAGAGGGCGGATAAGGCAGTGCTAAAACGATTTCATCAAAGGGTTTAACCTTATAGGAGAGCTTAACTTGTTTTCCGTTAACGAGCAAGAAGCCCAGTTCTGCTGCTTTTTTGATTCGGGAACGGGTAAGATAGCGAGTTTTTTGTACTAACCATTTATCAATGCGTTCGGGTTGTTGTCCTGCATCTACGGTGAAACGATGGTGCTCGTAGATGCCCGGTTCATTAAAGGGTGTTAATTTCGTCCATGTCATTGTAGTGCCATTTCCCTTTAATGATACCGTTTTCAAGATATAAAAAGCCTGGGTTGGAGCGTACAATAGTTTTTACTGTGGTTTGGTCTTGTCCTGCAATGCAAAAGGTAGGATGGTATTTTTGTTTGAATTGTTCAATTACCTTGGATGGGCTTGCTGTTCCCATCATGACCTTAAAGCCTTTTTGTTGCCATTGTTTCGCTAAGGCAACCATTTTTTTTGCTACTTCATCAGGGATTTTTGCTAAGTCTTCTGAAAAAATGAGAATCACTTTTCCTTTAAATTCATCTTCACATTCTAAGGAAAATGGCACATAGTCTCTGGCGATGATAAGTCCTGTTTTAGGGTCTGTATGAGTAGTATTATATTGTAAGTCTGCACCAATGTGATAGGGACGAAAGTCTATAATAGGGAGATGGTTATAAGTGTAGTAACCTAAGAAGATGATAGCAAAGAATGTAGCGATGACCAAGATGGTGTTAACGGCAAAGGATGGGATAAGGGGTTGGATAGCATCCCGATAAAGGAATAGAAAGCCGATGAGGAATAGAAGGATGACATCTTTTGAAAAAGATTGCCATGGCGTAAGACGTAAAGCATCGCCGAAACAACCACAATCATGAATGCTACGAGTGATAGCAGCAAAACCTGTTAAAAAAGTAAAGAACACAATCATTGCTAATAATAAAGAGGTTGTGAAAGATGAGAACCATCCCATTAGAAGGGCTACAGCTAAGAAGGTTTCTATCGTAGCTATCAATGCGGCAATAGCTAAGGAATGAGGGCCAAAGACCTCATAAGGTAAGCCAAAGAATTGTTCGAAGACGTGGAAGTATTCTTCTAATTTATAGCTAAAGCCCAGAAGGTCGTTAAGTTTAATGAGTCCAGAGATGAGAAATAGTACACCTACGAGGATACGACTTAGGTGGAGGAATATGCGCGTGCTTGCAGGTAGGGTTTGTTTTTTTTGTCCTAAACTGAGATAACGTCGGAATTTCGGTTCTTCTTCAGGGTTTTGCCACCATTCCATAGTTATTCACCCATTTGGGATTGGATTTCGTCTAAGGGGAGGCTGAAGAGTTCAAAGTCTGGAAATTGGTTACCTACGAGTTTAAATTTTTTAACGTAGATGGCTATAGACCTTTTATTTTTTTGGCCGAACTCCATAAGTTCATCAAGGTAGTTTTGGACGTCTCGGTGATATTGTTTATAGTAGGTTGCTTTGAAGCGTTCCTTTTCGAAGGTGCGTTCGTAGTAGAAGTAGATGCTAAGCAGGGGTTTCATTAGTTGTTGTTCTTCTTCTTCAAAGTCTCCTGTAGCAAAGGCGTCTATGAGGTATTGCAGGGTTGCTCGTGCGCTTTCGTCGTTATGGATGAAGCGGAATAAGGGGTCCCAAAACAGATAGGGAATGTAGATACCTCCTGCGTATTCTGAAGCCGTTCTTAAGAAATAGTCATAAACGTCAGGATATTTTTCTTTAAGTTCATAGAGCGCTTTGTGTAGTTTTTTGAACGCTTCTATGGTTTGTTGTTTTCGGGTTTCTTCATCTTCACGGTAGAAGTTTTCTATTTTATCTAGGTTTTCATCAATTTTTTGTATTTGCATAGGTTTTAGTGTTTAATTTTAATTAAAAAGGGCTCACAGAGGAGCCCTTTTAGAGGCGACGGGCGGATTCGAACCGCCGTACACGGTTTTGCAGACCGCTGCCTAGCCACTCGGCCACGTCGCCATCGCAGTGCAAAGTTATAAAATTATCGGCGGAATCGGAAGCGCGGACAACGTTCCTTAGCGCTCAAGATATAGGTGAGGGTAAATCCTGTGAAAGCATACCAATCTAATTGATTGGGTTGTCCTCGTCGTTCAGAAGTTTCTCCTCTAGCTGCAATCTCTGCTTGTTGTACCTTATAAGCGCTTTGTAATTGGTCTGGTGGTAAAATGCCTGCCATAACCATGGCAATTTGATTGCCAAAGTCAGTATAGAAGCTTCTATCCGAAAAGAGCGCTGCTTCAGGTTTATTAGATGCTAACAAAGCCAAGGGGTCCGGATATAATTGTGAACTTACATCATCTAAGTAATCGGTAAAGGTTTTACGTAGACCAATAAAGAAGCGTAAATCCCAACGTTCTGCTAATTTCCAGCGAACGCCTGCGCCAATAGGGATAGAGATTTGGGTTGTGGAGTAGGGTTCTGGATAAATATCATTAGGGTCGTTTAAGTATTGTCCTTCTGTCCCTAAGGGTTTTAAAGGAACCTTAGAATTGGGTTTGATACCAAAACGGGTTTCTAATTCAGGGTAGATTTCAAACCAAGATTCTTCAGGGGTAGCTTTAGGGTTGAAGTTAAATACGGCGATTCCTGCGAACACAAATGGAGACCAGTCGGGACGGAAGCGCCAATGACGTTCATTTTTATAGAATTCATAGCCGATATAGGCAGAAAATTCTGTTATGTGGGAAGTAAAGTTTAGGTTTCTTAGGCGTCTTGGGTCATAGGTTTTATTCATTTTAGAGTCGTCAGCGCCAATCCATCCTTGACGGAAGGCTAATCCCAAGTAGAGATTGGGATGGAAGTGCCATTCAAAGTCTGCACCTAAACCCGGACGTATGAGCTTAAAGGGGTTTCCCACGTTGTTATTAGCACCTGCGACGAACACATTCCACCAGTCAAAGCCGTTATCGTCTAAGTCGCCTTGATAATGGGCAATACCTAAGGAGAGTCCTAAGGCGCCATAGTTGTTAAAGTGACGACGTCTACGCCTTTGTGCTTCCACATCACTAAATACCCCCACCATCCATAGCACAACCAGCAACAAAAGCCCTGCTCTACGCATAGGAATACACATTTAAGGAATGATGGACAAAATTACAACTTTCTTTTATAAATGCAAACGACAAAATCTTCTTATGGAGGCAATTCCCTTAACGCCACATTGTAAACACTTTTCTACATGGTACTTCGTCACAATTCCTCCTAGTGCCCAAATAGGTAAGGGACTTTGTTCTACCGCTTTTTTTAAATAAGTAATACCTAAAGCAGGTATACGGGGATGGCTTGCTGTAGGGAAAATAGGACTTAAAAAAGCATAGTGGAAACCATGAACCTTTGCCCAAAACAACGTCGCAATGGAATGGGCAGAAAATCCTTTAATAGCTGTGGGAAAATCCCGAGCACTAAGAACGGTTTGACTATTAAAATGTAAAATTGCTGGCATGTGTTTAAAATAAGGTATTAACCGAGCATGCAGTATATAGCGCTGAGGTTCCTTTTGAAAGTGTTGTTGTAGCCAGTCAAGAACTTTTTTATCCTTAGGCAGGGTTCTAATTAAATAGTGTTCTGCTCCTTGTTGTTGGGCATAAAGCCTCCATTGTTTCCACTGGTCTAAGGTTGAAAGGCTCTCAGGTGAAATGGCGATAAAGCGTTTTAGCATTTTATTGCAAAGAAAAAAAATCTACTTTTGCGTCGGAACTTAAAAAGCACTTCCTATGAAGCGAATAGCAGTACTTTTATTGGTAGCGAGCGTTATGGCTTATGCCCAAAAGCCTGTAGCAGGCGACGTTTTAACCGAATTGGAATTCATGCCTAATCAATTAGGGTTATTCACAGCGGGGAATGGACGTCCCTACGGACTCATCAACAATCAACTTAGAGTTCGTTATTTTCTTCAAGACAATTTTGCAGCGCGATTAATGATAGGCATACAGCGGGCATCTCAAAAAGAAGATGTCTATGAAAACGTTTTAGACAAAGACACTGCAGGTGTAGGTACCATCACTCGTAAAGCAACACAGTTCAGTATTAACATCGGTGCTGAAAAGCACACTCCAGGAGCAGAAAAACTCTCTACCTATGTGGGCGGAACTATTGGTTTTGCTATTCGCTCCGCTAAGGAAGAATGGAATAAAGTAGATGTAAATGGTAACTACAACGACTCTACTAACGTCATGATTGAGGGACAAGCCAACATCAATAACACCCTTTATACCAAAGGGACCACCTTTAACATCTATCTATTTGGTGGTGCTGATTACTACTTCTTACCGAATGTCTTCTTTGGCATTGAATTAGGATTGAATATCGCATTACAGACTACGAGAGAGTCTGTGCGAACTGTAACAGTCAGTGGTAGAACGCAAAGTAATACCATCATTACACCAGGGACTAAGGGAACAGACATCTTAACAAACGCTTTAGCTCTTATTAAGATTGGATTTAACTTCGGAACAGGAGGAGGTAGCGCCGCGCAGTAAAAAACTTTTCTCCAATATAAGGGGGGGGGAACTCTATCCCCTCCTTTTTTGTTTTAAAAATACCATGAACACTGCTCAACATTGGCAAAAAGTTTATACTACGAAAGCAGTCAATCAAGTAGGTTGGTATCGTCCGCATTTAGACACCTCTTTGGCATTGATAAAAGAGCTTCCTTTGCCAAAGAATGCTGCTATTATAGATGTCGGTGGTGGTGCTTCCACCCTCGTGGATGACCTACTTCAAGAAGGATTTCAAAACATCACTGTCTTAGACATTGCCCCTGCTGCTATTGAAACCGCTAAACAACGATTAAAAGAAAAAAGTCTGCAGGTACGATGGCTTGTTGCTGATGTATTAAGCGTTTCTCTCCCTGAGCACTACTATCATCTATGGCATGATAGAGCAGTCTTGCACTTCTTTACAGAAAAATCCCAACAACAACGTTATTTATCTCAACTAAAACGTGCTTTAAAGATAGGTGGCTATTGCATTATTGGCGTTTTCTCCTTAGAAGCACCTCCTAAATGTAGCGGCTTACCTGTACAACGCTACTCTATAGAAACGCTACAGACACTATTAGGAAAAGACTTCTCCTTAATCAGAAGCGCTACAGAGGACCACTATACTCCAAGCGGTACTTACCAACCTTACGTGTACGGATGCTTTATCTATCAGCCCACTTAGATTTCCAATAGCATTCGCACAGGGTCTTCTAATAGTTCTACTACGCGTTTTAGGAAGCTGACGGCTTCTTTACCATCAATCAAACGGTGGTCATAAGAAAGCGCTAAGTACATCATAGGCCGGGCAACGATTTCGCCATTACGTACAACGGGGCGCTCTTGGATACGATGCATGCCTAAAATCGCTGTTTGAGGAGGATTTAAAATCGGTGTAGAAAGTAAAGACCCAAATACCCCCCCGTTGGTAATGGTAAACGTTCCGCCTTGCATTTCTTCTATGGTGATGCGGTTTTGTCTTGCTTTTTTGGCTAAGGTTGCAATAGCGATTTCTATTTGTGCTAAGGAAAGCGAGTCGGCATTACGAATCACAGGAACGACTAAACCTCTATCGGTGCTAACGGCAATGCCCATATCTACATAATCAAAGTAAATGATTTCATCGCCTTCTATTTGGGCGTTCACTTGAGGGAACTCTTTTAAAGCAATGCAGCAAGCACGGACGAAGAATGACATAAAGCCTAAACGGATGCCATAGCGCTCTTCAAAGCGTTCACGATATTGTTTTCGGGCTCTTATGACTTCACTTAGGTCTACTTCGTTAAAGGTTGTGAGCATAGCGGTTTGATTGCGAGCATAGACCAGGCGTTGCGCAAGGGTTTTTCTAAGTTGCGACATACGTTCTCGCCGTTTCGTTCGCTTTGGACCTTCTATCGTTAGAGGAGGTTGTTGTGGTGTTTGGGGTTCCGTTGGTGCTTGTGTAGGTGCTTGAGGTGGTGGCTGTACTGTAGTTTGCTGCTTTAAAGCCTGCAATACATCAGATTTAGTAATAACCGTCCCCTCCTTAGCAGAAGCAGCGATAGTCTCAGGTTGTAAACCATGTTGTTCTATAAGCCGCTGTGCTGCAGGCGAAGCAATCTTTTCTTTTCCATCTGTAGTAATAGGTTGTTGTTCTATCGTTTCTTGAGAAGTTTCTGCTTCTGGAGCAGTACTTTGAGGAGTTTTAGCAGGGGCTTGCGCTTCCGTATCTATGGTAGCAATCACCTGTCCTACGCGTACAGTCTCACCCTCTTGTGCTAAAATCTTTAATACACCTGCTACTTCTGCATAGACCTCCAACATCGCTTTGTCGCTTTGTAGTTCAGCAATCGGCTCATCTTTCTCTACATATTCGCCGTCGTTCTTTAGCCATCGGTCTATTACAACTTCGGCAACGGATTCGCCCGGACTCGGAACTTTTACCTCAAATAGCATAATAGTGCTATATTTTAATCGTTATAAGAGGTGCTTTAGGAGATAAATCTAAGGTCTTACGAATAATATAGGCTTGCTGACGCAAATGTTGAGAATAAGAACCCGTTGCAGGGCTGGAAGATTCTTTTCTGGAAACCAATTGTAAAGGAACTAAATGGAACTTTCTTAGTAAATAACCCCATGCTCCCATGTTTTCAGGTTCTTCCTGAGACCAGAAATACTCTTTTACATTCGGATAAGTCTTTAAAATCGCTTCTATTTCTTCTGTGGGTAGTGGGTAAAGTTGTTCAATACGTATTAAGGCTACGTCATATTTTTTTGCATGGCGGCGTTCTACAAGCAAGTCGTAATACAATTTCCCACTACAAAGGACCAAGCGTTTAACTTTTTTCCTATCAGGAATTTCAGGGTCATCGTACACGGGAACAAATTTGCCTTGTGTAAAGGCTTCCAGAGGAGATTGGCATTCAGGATGTCTTAAAAGGCTTTTTGGAGTAAAGATAATCAAAGGTTTACGGTAGCTTAACTTTAGTTGTCTTCTGAGCACGTGAAATAGATTAGCGGGGGTGGTTAGGTTGCAGATAAACATATTGCGTTCTGCAGCAAGGTTTAAGTAACGTTCTATACGGGCGCTGGAGTGCTCTGGTCCTTGTCCTTCATAACCATGGGGCAAGAATAGCACTAACCCGCTCATCCTTCGCCATTTAGTCTTTGTCGCACTGATGAATTGGTCAATGATGATTTGTCCGCCGTTTGCAAAGTCTCCGAACTGGGCTTCCCAAATCGTTAAAGTATGAGGAGCAGCATAAGAGTAACCAAATTCAAATCCTAAAACAGCATACTCCGACAAGATGGAGTTATATACATAAAAGGGTGCTTGTTCACTGCTAATGTGATTTAGCGGGATGTACTTCTCTCCTGTTTCTTGGTCTACTAACACGGCGTGGCGGTGGGCAAAAGTACCTCTTTCTACATCTTCGCCCGATAAGCGAACAGGATAGCCTTCAATCAATAAAGAACCAAAAGCTAAATGCTCTGCCATCCCCCAATCTAATTGCCTTTTTTCATAAACCATTGCTTTTCGCTGTTGTAATAAACGTTTTAAGTTTCTATGAATGTGAAACCCTTCTGGTACTCTTGTAATAGCATCAGTGATTCGCTTTAATACCGCTTCTTCCACTTTCGTCTCTGGGTCTTCATCGGGTTCATCGTGGCGATACATGCGTAAATTAGCCCAAAAACGCCCTAATTCTTCTTTAATCTCGTACTCGGGTTTTCCTTTTGCTTTTTCAAATTCTTCATTAAGAAAAGTCTTAAATGCTTCTTTCTTCTCTTTAATCATTTTGGACGTCAATACGCCTTCTTTTAACAATTTATCTTCATAAACTTTCAACGGAGAAGGTTTCTTAC
>WFXK01000266.1 GCA_015490695.1 Bacteroidota bacterium
CGCTATCCTAAAATCCAAGAATTCATGCAAAACGCTATAGCCAAAGCCAAAGAAAAAGGCTATGCAGAAACCCTCTTTGGACATCGGCACTACTTACCCAACCTCTATTCTAAAAACCCTACTTTAAGAGGTTACGCTGAACGCAACGCTATCAACACCCCCCTACAAGGCACCGCAGCAGAAATCATTAAACTCGCCATGATTGCCATCTACCAATGGATCGCTAAAGAACAACTCCCTATCTACCTCATACTCCAAATCCATGACGAACTCCTCTTTGAAGTCCAAGATGACTACATTTCAATAGCAAAAGAAAAAATCCAAACCCTTATGGAAAACATCGTCCGTTTAGATGTCCCCCTTAAAGTGCATATCCACACAGGAAAACACTGGCTAATGGAAAAATGAGCCTTTTAGCCCTTATTACATGGCTGCTTATCCTCTATCTTATCTCAGGAGAAAAGGTACTACGCGTACTGCTTGCCTTTGCTGCTATCGCAATTCTTGTTGCTGTTGCCTATGCATGGAGCCAAAACCCATTACTAACCCTATTTCAACTTCTGCTTTATACAAGCATAACGCTGATGTTCATCCTTTTTACTTTTTTGCTTCTCCAAGGAACTCCTCCACAAAAAACCCATTGGAAAGAGAAAATCTTTTTTCTGCTTCTCACCATCCTCTGGACCACAGCACATTACTTCATCCCCCCAAAACCTTTCCTTAAAATCTCTGCTTTGACAGCACTGAAGCAAATGAGTCAACTGCTATCCTCTTCTTTTTTAATCCCCTTTGAAGCCCTTTCTTTTCTTTTGCTTTTAGCCCTCATCATCGCTCTCCATCTTATAAAACGTTAAATGCGTACGCTACTTTTTTTAACTGCTGTGATAGCATTTGCTCAAGAGTACGTACTGCACATGCGTTACACGCCTACTCCTGTCAAAATAGATGGTATCTTGGACGAACCGATATGGCAGATTGCTGACAGCGCTACAGGCTTTTGGCAACATTACCCCTATGACACTTCCTTAGCCAAGGTACAAACCGTAGCCAAAGTCTGCTATGACGACCGCTTTTTATATGTTGCTGCCATCTGCTATGACCTCATGCCAGAAAAACGTTACGTGGTTCAATCCTTAAAGCGCGATTTTTCCTTTCCCCGCAATGATGCTTTTACTGTCGCCTTTGACCCCTTTAACGATAAAATCAATGGTTTCAGCTTTGGCGTCAACCCCTATGGCTCGCAACGGGAAGGACTAATTGTCAACGGAGGCAACTTCGGTGTAAGCACCAGCTGGGATACCCGCTGGTTCTCCGCCACACAACGCTATAAACACTTTTGGACCGTAGAAATGGCAATCCCTTTTAAATCCCTCCGCTATAGCCCCTCTTATAAAACTTGGGGAATTAACTTCGCCCGCAATGACTTAAAATTCAATGAAAACTCCACATGGTACCCCGTACCAAGAAACTTCAACGTAGCTGCACTGGCTTTCACAGGAAAACTCATTTGGGACAGCATCCCCGATAGAGCAGGAAAAAACCTCGTACTACTTCCCTATATCGCACCCAATTGGCAACAAGACTTCCAAAAACACCAACAACAATTAAAACCGAACTTCGGTGCCGATGCTAAAATAGCCGTAACCCCTTCCTTAAATCTGGATTTGACCGTCTACCCAGACTTCTCCCAAGCCGATGTAGATAGACAAGTAACCAACTTAACTCGTTTTAGTATCTTTTTCCCAGAACGCCGCCAATTCTTCTTAGAAAACAACGACTTATTTGCCTTCTGGGGCTTCAGACAAATTCGTCCCTTCTTTTCTCGCCGTATTGGACTGTACCGAGGAAATATCATTCCTATTGTTGCCGGTGCTCGCTTAAGTGGGAAACTAACCCCTAAAACCCGCATAGGATTACTCAATATCCAAACCGAAGGCAGAAGCGACTTAGGCTTAAAACCCCAGAATTACAGCGTTGCTGCCTTACAATATCAATTCTGGGGGCGCTCGTTCATCGGAGCTATTTTCGTCAACCGACAAGGCTTCAATACAAAAAACGAACTCAACTACAGCGACTACAATCGCGTAGCAGGCGTAGATCTCAATATCAACTCCAAAGACAACCGCTTAGTAGGAAAACTC
>WFXK01000267.1 GCA_015490695.1 Bacteroidota bacterium
CTGTGATATAGCGCTGGCTTAGGGTTACACAGGCTTTTAAGGCTTCTGGGGTATAAATAACCCGATGGAACTCTTCGTAGCGGTCTTTAATGTTTTCAAGGATTTCTAAGGTTTCTTCTGGTGTTGGGGGTTCAACTAATATTTTTTGGAAGCGGCGTTCTAAGGCGCCGTCTTTTTCTATGTATTGACGGTATTCATCTAAAGTGGTTGCGCCAATGCATTGAATATCCCCTCGGGCTAATGCAGGCTTGAACATGTTAGAAGCATCTAACGAACCGCTTGCCCCCCCAGCACCTACTAACGTATGTAACTCATCTATGAACAAAATAATATCAGGAGACTTTTCTAATTCGGCAATCATCGCTTTCATTCGTTCTTCAAACTGCCCTCGGTATTTTGTCCCAGCAACTAAAGCACCAATATCTAAGGAAATAATGCGTTTATCAAAAAGTACACGACTAACCTTTTTCTGAACTATCCTCAGGGCAAGTCCTTCTACAATAGCGGTTTTTCCTACGCCTGGTTCACCAATAAGGACAGGATTGTTCTTTTTTCGGCGGCTAAGGACTTGTGCTACGCGCTCTATTTCTTTGTCTCTACCTATAATGGGGTCTAATTTCCCCTCTGCTGCTGCCTTCGTCAAATCCCTTCCGAAATTGTCTAAAATAGGTGTTTTACTCTGTGTCTTTTTCATACTTCTACCGCCATAAGGACGACGTTCTGGAGGATTAGTACTGGAAAAACTCATTTGAGGCTCATCTATCTCATAATAGCGGGCAACCTCCTGTTTAACCCGATGATACGAAACCCCCATCTCGTGTAATAACTGCGCAACAAGACTCCTACGATTCCTTAATAACGATAATAACAAATGTTCACTTTCTGTAGCAGGAGAACGAAATTCTCTTGCTTCTATGTACGCATATTTAATCACTTCTGAAGCGGCGGTTGAAATAGGAATGTTAGAAGTAAAGTAGGGATGTCCTTTTCCTTTTTCTATGATTTCTGATTCTACTCGTTCACGTAATTCATCAAGGTCTATTCCTAAGTTCTGTAGGATTTCAACTGCGCGGCAATGAGAATCGCGTAAAATACCCAGTAGCAGGTGTTCTGGACCGATGAAATCATTCCCTAAGCGCAAAGCCTCTTCTCTACTATAGTTCAAAATGGTTTTTGCGTTTTCCGACAGATGCGAATCCATAGCGTTTTATTGTAGTAATTGAAGTATGAAGGCGATGACTAAGAGGTTAGCAAGCGATAAAGGTAAAAGCGACTTCCATCCTAAGTTCATCAATTGATTATACTTAAAGCGGGGAAGGGTCCAACGAACCCAAATAAAGACAAAAACAAAGAAAAGGGTTTTAAGGCTAAACCATCCTATTCCCCATAGCGTTTGTGCCAGCGGTGTCCATTGTTCTACTTGCAGCCACTGATCAAAAGGACTTAAGTAACCACCAAAAAACAATGTAGAGATAATACCTGAGGAGATAATCACATTACTATACTCGGCAACGAAGAAAGCACCGAACTTCATAGAGGCGTACTCTGTATGGTAGCCACCGACGAGCTCTTGTTCGGCTTCTATGAGGTCAAAAGGAGCGCGGTTGGTCTCTGCAAAAGCACAAGTGATAAAAATCAATGCCCCTATGGGATTAATGAGAAAGAACCAAACATCTCTTTGCGCTTCTACAATCACAGGTAAACGCAGAAACCCTTCTCCTTGCGTGGAAAAATGATTAGCCAATAAAACAACACTTACAACTGAGAGCCCCATAGGAAGTTCGTAAGAAATCATTTGTGCAGAGCTTCGCAAGCCTCCTAAGAGCGAGTATTTACTATTGGATGCCCATCCACCTAAGGTAATGCTATAAACAGCGATGGAAGCAACCCCAAGCACATATAGAATACCTATGTTGGCATCAAAAATAATGAGGTCTTTTGCGAAGGGTAACATACCAATGCCAAGGATTGCCATCGTTACCGATAGAGCAGGAGCAAAGAAATGGAGGAATTTATCGGCTTGTGCAGGAACAATGTCTTCTTTTAACATTAACTTAATAGCGTCGGCTAAAGGCTGCAGTAACCCAAAGGGACCTACACGATTGGGCCCTTTACGATATTGAATAATAGCGCTAATACGACGTTCTGCATACGTCGCATAAGCTGCTGCCGTCAAAATAATGAATAAAACAAGTGCAATAAAGCCCAATTGCCCAAGGTACTCCATGCAAGCAAAGTTAGAGAAAATCTTTTTAGTCCTCCAATTGCTCTACGATTAACACCGCTTCCGATAAGGTTACTAAAAAGCCCCGAGACCAAAGCGCATTAAACCAACGATGACATAAACGTACATAATTTCTTAATTGCTCCTTCCATAAAAGTTGACGAGGATGGTCTTTTAACGCAGTAGAAGTCGTTTTATATTCTATAATTACCAAATGTTTCTTTTCTGGATGCCATAAAAGTCTGTCTACTACAATGTGGTGTCCTTCAATAAACAAAGCCAATTCATTTCGCACTTGCCAACCCTCCTCTAAAAGCTTTTTACTATAAAAAGTTGCGGTGAGTTTGTGATTTAAAATTTTTTTCAATTCTTCTACGGGAGCTTGGAGAAGTGTTTTTAAATCTTCTTTGGTGATAATGCGGCTTAGCCATTTATGAAGCGCACTTCCTTCTTCTATGGCTTCTTGTGCCCAATCAAAACGTTTTTCTGCTGGGATGAGCGGCTGATGATGCCACTGCCAATCCTCTAAAGCATCCGGCAAATGCCACGAAAACGATAAAGCGTTTCTCTTTGAACTAACTTCACTGCTGGAGATAGTATCCCAGCTACCCCACTCCTTGCGTCCTCCTTTGAATATTTCTTTTAAGAATCTTGCGACACTGAAATTGTTTTTTGTACTGTTATTATAAGCAGCTAATAAAACCGATTCGGCGCGGGTTAGACTCACATAAAGCAAATTTAACGCATCTACAGCACTACGATGCTCTACTGACTGCCATTGTTGTAATAAAGGTGCTAAATGCTCACCGCCATATTCATAAAAATAAGGCGTATCATGAGCCCCAGGATAGCGACATTCCAATGGAAAAACACTATCAAACGCGTTAGGCAAAAAGGGAAATTTATTTAAATGCACTTTTTCATTATTCCGTTGGGGGAATAGACTCCAATCAATCCATGGTATAATAACGGCTTTGCTTTGCAGACCTTTTGCTTGATGAATTGTTAAAACCTCTACTTGGTCTTTATGGGTTTCCTCTGCATTGGTTTGAATGCTCACAACACGATTTTTAACCCTTTCCCAGTAGCTTAGGAAATCTTCTAAGGTTCCACAATGTTGATAGGGGAATTCCGAAAGGCATTCAAAAAGAGCACTGAATTGCCAAGAGGGCTGTGTCAATGGATAGTCTTTACGTAATGCTGTTAACAAACGAACGGCTAAAGGTAACGGCGCTTCATGGTAAATGTTGCTGCATCGCTGTTTAAGTGATTCAAAAGTTTCTTTAAAGTCTTCTTGTGTGTATTGTTTTTTGGGATTTAAAAACCTTAAGAACGCTGCTGTAGCTTCCCAGAGATAGTCATCGCGTTTGTAATGTTTCCATTTTACCATGCTAATGAACCATTGTAATAAAGACACGTGTTCCCAGGTTAAGAACCGTTGCGCCATTACAGGGATGTTGGCTTCGGCTAACGCTTGCGAAAAGAACCTTACTTCTTCATTTCTTCGGCAAAGTACCATAATATCCCCATAAGCAACCCCTTTTTCCTTTACCAAACGACCAACATAAGTGATTAACCACTCTTTTGCTTCTTCCTTGTTACTTAATGGTTCCAAAAGCGCATAACCCTCCTCTTCTTTGTGTACATGAACTTCTATACCTTTTTTAAATAGATTTAAACACGCTCCGAGAGAAAAAGTGTTATCTATTTCTCCGTTTAACAAGTGACCCAAAAGAGGCTCTTGAGCGGTTTCTAAACAGGCTATTAGTTTTTCAAAGACCTCTTTTACACTTTCTATGATGGCTTTGCTACTGCGATAGTTTGTTTTAAGGAAAGTTTCTTTAATGTTTCCCTCAGGAATGTGAGGGAAATCTTGGGTGAGTTTTAATAATAGTTCTGGGCGGCTATCACGCCATTGATAAATGGTTTGTTTAGGGTCTCCTACAACAAACACTTTCCTTGGTACACCGTCATTTTGCGCCGCCATCTCATCCCAAAAAGGCTTAATACACCCATATTGAATAGCACTGGTGTCTTGAAACTCATCTACAAAGAAAAATTGAGGTAATCCCTTCTGTTCATATACTTCATAAAGCCAAGCCCGTAATGCATCTTTTTCAAGCCACCGCTGTAAAGTCAGCAATAAAAAACGCCAATATAACCATCCTAACTCCTCATAATACCACTGCAATAACTGCCATATCTCCTGCGTTAAAATCGTATTGTAAAAAAGCTGCGATAAATCCTCTACCACTTTGTAGTCTAAATAAAGCCAAAAATGCTCTTTTAACTTCTTAAGTACTTCCTCAATTTCCTTTTTCTGCTTTGAACTTAAACGCTTTTTTTTGTTTAATAAGCAGTCTCTAAAGAGTGCTCTAAAAAACTTCAAAGAGAGTAGTTCTTTAATTAGCAATGCTTTGTTCTTGCTCCCTTTCTGTAAACGGCGTTTCCATTCACTTCTAAAAACATCTTGGTGCAGAAGCAGTGTGTTTAACAGCGGTAAAAAAGTCTTTTTTAATCGCTCGTAGTACTCATTCCGCAGTTCGTCTAAGGTTTTTTGGAAATTTTCTAAGATTTCTATACTGGTGGTTTCTAAAATGATAGGTAATTTCTCTAAGCTTTCTTTAATTCTTTTACGGATGTGTTTGACAGGTTGAAGTCTTTTGCCGTCTTTTAATTTTTGCTGGAAGTAGATTTTTATAAAGCTTGCAATGGCACTATGAGGAGCGCCATTATAA
>WFXK01000268.1 GCA_015490695.1 Bacteroidota bacterium
ATTATTTACCATTGGATTTATATGTTTCTTTGAAAACGGTTATTAAAAAAGAGGAGCGACAAGATTATAACGTAATAGGCTTATTACCTGCGACTAATGGCAATAGTGGTCCTTATATTGTGGTTGGGGCGCATTACGACCACTTAGGCGTACGAGATAGTGTTTATAATGGTGCGGATGATAATGCTTCAGGTAGTGCAATGGTGGTTGCCTTAGCTCAATATTGTGCACAACTAAAACAACGAAAATATCCTATGCTGTTTGCTTTCTGGGGAGGTGAAGAACTGGGACTTTTGGGTTCTAAAGCCTGGTGTGAAGATCAATCACTGCCTATGCTTTGCTATATTAACTTTGATATGGTAGGACGTTTACAAAAAAAAGTGTACTTGCAAGGTTGTGGTTCTGCACAAAATTGGGATTCTTTGCTAAAAACCATTGAAGTGCTTCCTTTTGAAATCCAAGCAGACCCTTATTTGCCTACCGATGCTACTTCCTTTTATTTAAATAAAGTGCCTGTCTTGAGCTATTTTACAGGGGTTCATGAGGATTATCATAAGCCCAGTGATGATATAGAGCGCATTAATTTCCAAGGAATGCAAAAGATTTATACGCATGCTACACAAGTGTTGCGTTTGTTGCAATCAGGTGCTTTTATTCCAAGGTATCAAAGTTATAAAGGTAGCAGTAGTCATCGCCGCAGCCGTATGCGCATGCGTGTTTATGTAGGAACAATTCCTGATTATCAAAGTGATGTTAAAGGTATGCGTATTTCTGGGGTAAAGCCTGGTTCTCCTGCCGATAAAGGTGGATTGCAAAAAGGAGATGTTATTATCCAAATAGAAGACATTCCTATCCATAACATTTATGATTACATGTTTGTGTTGCAAACGGCAGAACCTAAAAAACCTTTGCGTTTTGTTGTTTTAAGAAACGGAAAAAAAATAACTTTGAAAATCATACCTCAACCACGATGAATTACAAAAGAGGTGACTTTTACACTAAGAAAGCTAAAAAAGAAGGTTACAAAGCTCGCTCTGTATATAAATTACAAGAGATAGCGAAAAAATATCCTATTTTAAAAGGAGTAAAAAAAGTTTTAGATTTAGGCGCAGCACCAGGGTCATGGACACAATTTTTATTACAAAAGCAAAAATGGGTTGTTGCTATAGATATACAGCCCTTGGCAATTAAACCGCATAAACAACTGCATTTTATTCAAAAAGATGTTACGGAATTAGATGAATCTTTTTTAAGCACTTTAGGGAAGTTTGATTTAGTGCTTTCTGACATGGCACCTAAAACGACAGGCATTAAACATTTGGACCAGCAACGTTCTTTAATGTTAAGTGAGACAGCTTTATGGATTGCACAACAACTTTTGAATCCGAAGGGACACTTTGTTTGTAAGATTTTTGAGAGTGCGGATACGCAAAATTTTTTTAAAGCGGTTCAAAGCACTTTTCAAAAGGCGTATCGTTTTAAGCCGAGGAGCAGTCGTAAAAATAGTAAGGAATTTTTTATTATTGGGTTGTATGCATACCAAACCGCTTCCTAAGATTCATTTCATTACCTTAGGCTGTGCTAAAAACATAGTGGATTCGGAGCGGATTGTACGGCAACTGCAGGGGAATGGCTGTGATGTGGTGCATAATGGGGCTCTTTCACCTTGTGATGTTGTTATTGTAAACACTTGTGGTTTTATTGAAAAAGCCAAAGAAGAGAGCATAGACTGGATTTTGGAACTGATTTCATGGAAAAAACAAGGGAAAGTAAAACAAGTGTATGTTATTGGTTGTTTAGTAGAGCGTTATCGGGCGATTTTACAGAAAGAATTTCCTGAGGTAGATGCGTTTTTCGGCACGGAGGCAGTTAAGCCTTTGTTAAAGCGACTTCAATTAGATTACAAGCGTCATTTGGTAGGAGAGCGGCAATTAAGTACGCCTAAGCATTATGCTTATTTGAAGATTTCTGAAGGATGTAATCGTAAATGTGCTTTTTGTGCGATTCCGCTTATGCGGGGACGTCATCGGTCGCTACCTATAGAAACCTTGATAGAAGAGGCACGGTGGTTAATCCATCAAGGAGTAAAAGAATTGATTTTGATTGCTCAAGACCTCTCTTTTTATGGTATAGACCTTTATAAAAAACCTATGTTACCTTCGTTGGTTGAGCGATTAGCGCAGTTGCCCGGACTACAATGGTTAAGACTTCATTATTTGTATCCTTCGGGTTTCCCTATGGAATTGTTGGAGGTGATGAAGTCCAATGATGTAGTGGTCCCTTATTTGGATATTCCATTGCAGCATGTTTCCGATAGGGTTTTGCGGCGTATGCGGCGAGGAACAACAAAAAAACGCATTTGTCATTTGATAGAAACGATTCGTAAAGAACTACCTAATGCTGTCATCCGAACCACTTTTTTAGTAGGGTTCCCTGGAGAATCGGAAAAGGATTTTGAAGAACTTTTAGATTTTATGCAGACGTATCGTTTAGAGCGTGTAGGGGCATTTATGTATTCTCATGAAGAAGGAACGCATGCTTATCAGCATTATGAAGATGATGTGCCTTTATTGGTGAAGGAAGAGCGTTATGAGCGTTTAATGCAGTTGCAACAGACCATTTCTTTAGAATGGAATCAAAGATGGATAGGGAAGCGTTTAAAGGTACTTGTGGATAGGGTGGAAGAGAATATTGCTTATGGAAGGACGCCTTGGGATTCTCCTGAGGTGGATAATGAGGTTATTATTCAAGGTGTGAATGGGGTGAAGGTGGGGGATTTTTATGAAGTGGTTATTGAGGATGCTTTGCCGTATGATTTAGTAGCGCGGGGGGGACTTGAACCCCCGACCTCTGGATTATGAATCCAGCGCTCTGACCAGCTGAGCTACCGCGCCAAAAAAGCCCCACAAAGTTATAGAATTTTTTTCAGAAACTGCGCCGTAGGTGCTTCAGGACACTCACGAATAAAATCTTGAATTCTACCTTGAAATAAAATTTCTCCGCCCTCTTCACCAGAATCAGGTCCTAACTCAATAATGTAATCTGCTGCAGCAATCACATCTAAATGATGTTCTATGACCACTAAAGTGTGTCCTTTGTCTACCAGTAATTGAAAAGCTTTTAGTAATTGAGCAACGTCTTTGTTGTGTAGCCCTGTGGTGGGTTCGTCAAAGATGAATAAAGCAGAAGAGGTATAGGATTCTAATAAAAAGGAGGCTAACTTTAGTCGTTGTAGTTCGCCACCTGAGTAGGTAGTGGTATCTTGTCCGATGCGGATATAGCCGAGTCCTACGTCTATAAGCGCTTGAGTTGCCCGAACAATCGTTTTATTATGAGCAAAAAGTTCTTGAACTTCTTTCGCTGTTTTGTTTAGAATATCGTAGATAGAGTGTCCTTTATAGCGGACTTGGAGGACGGTATCGCTGTAGCGCTTGCCTTGACAGGCTTCACAAAGGATTTTTACATCGGCTAAGAATTGCATTTCAACGGTGATGACACCTTCGCCTTCGCATACTTCGCAGCGCCCGCCAGGATAATTAAAAGAAAAATGACTTGCAGAAAGCCCTAATTGTTTTGCTTCGGGTAATTGAGCAAATTCTTTTCGTATAGCATCAAAAAAGCCTAAGTAGGTTGCTGCATTGGAACGAGTACTTCGGGAAATGACCTCTTGACCTACGAAAATTATATCAGAAAGTTTGTGATAATCGCCGCTAAGTTCACCATAAGCACCGGGTTTTTGACGAAAGTCTAATGTCAGTTCCCGCATTAAAGCAGGATAGAGCACTTCTTCTATAAGCGAACTTTTTCCTGAGCCACTTACACCCGTAACGACTGTAAAAGCCCCTAAGGGGATTTTTGCCGTTACACATTTTAAGTTTCTATGGATAACATCTTTAAGGATAATCCAGCCTTTATTAAAGGGACGTTTGCGGGATAAATGATACGTTTTTCCGTTTTGAAGTACTTCTAAGGTAGGGGATTGATGAAGCGGTTGTTTTAAGAAGTTAGAAGCTTTTCCTTGGAATAGTACTTTCCCTCCTTCTTCTCCTGCTTTAGGACCTAATTCTATGATGTAATCTGCCGCTTGAATCATTTGTAAATCGTGTTCTATGGCGATGACGGTGTTATGTTTTTTTACTAAGGCTTTAATAACTTGGATGAGGCGATGGGTATCTCTGGGGTGGAGTCCGATAGTGGGTTCGTCTAAGATGTAGGTAGTGCCGACTAAGGTGGTTCCTAAGGCATTAGCTAATTTGACCCGTTGCAATTCGCCTCCTGAGAGGGTATCTACCCGGCGGTTTAATTGCAAATAACCCAGTCCTACATCTTCTAAATAACGTAGACGACTTAGGATTTCATAAATAGGGCGTTGGGCGATTTTTTGTTCTCGTTCGTTAAACGATAGGGATGCTATCCATTGTCTTGCTTGTTTAACACTCATTCTAAGCACTTCGCCGATGTCTTTGCCATCTTTCCCTCCTAACTTCACGTAAAGTGCTTCAGGACGTAGTCCTTTTCCTCGGCAATGTTGACATAGGGATTCGCCTCGGTAGCGAGCAACAAAAACCCGGTATTTCGTCTGAGGACGTTTCTCTAACAAAGCAAAGAATTCAAAAATCCCTGTAATTTCATCGTTTCCGAACCATAGGAGTTCGTGTTCTTTGGGGGTTAATTGGTAGTAAGGTTTATAGATGTCAAAGCCGAATTGCGGAGCAAGTTTTAGGAATTGTTTTAGAAAGGGTTTTCCGATGCTGCTGTTCCATGGTTTGATGGCACCGTCGGCAACACTAAGGCGTTTATCAGGTACGACTAAGTCTTCTTCTATACCTAAGGTAGTTCCGAAGCCTTTACAGGCAGGACAAGCACCTAAAGGACTATTAACATTGAATAAATTGGGTGTGGGTTTTATAAAATGGATACCATCTCGTTCAAAGTCTTCTGAGAAACGTTTTGGGGGTTCGTCATTAACTTGGATATAGCAGACGCCGTGTCCTTCAGAAAAAGCGGTTTCTATGCTCTCTAACACTATGGATTCGGTTTCTTTGTCCCATGTTTCGGGGACTTTCAAACGGTCCACTACGACCCATGCTTCTCTTAAACGCACATAAGGTTCTTGGAGCAAGTCTTCTATTTCAGTGATGTGTTTTCCAATGAGTAGACGACTATAGCCTTTTTGGAGTAAGACGCGTAATTCTTCTTTTTGCGTTCGTTTGGGGTTACGTTCAAAACGGAAGAGAATAAGGATTTTAGTTTTAGGGGGTTGGTTTTGTATGAAGCGCAGTACGCTTTCAGCATCGTCGCATTGAACCACTTCTCCAGAAATAGGAGAATAAGTAACTCCAACGCGAGCATAAAGGATACGTAAATAGTCGTAGATTTCTGTTAAAGAGGCTAAAGTTGAGCGGCGGTTCGTCGTAGCTTTGCGTTGTTCTACTAAGATAGTAGGCGTAAGTCCTGTGATGGTTTTAACTTGGGGTTTAGGCATTCGGGCAACAAACTGACGAGCATAGGTACTAAGGCTCTCTACATAACGCCGATGCCCTTCTGCATAAAGCGTGTCTACAATCAATGAGCTTTTTCCTGAGCCGCTTAAGCCCGTTACAACCACTAAGGAACGTTTGGGAATGACAACGTCTACGTTTTTTAAATTATGTTGTGCGGCGCCTTGAATCCAGATGTAGTCCTTTGTGGGGTATTTCATAGACGAATACCGATTAAGACAATATCATCGGTTTGAGGGTTGGTATTTTTCCATTTTTCAAAGGCTTCCCAGATGCGTTGTTTTTGTTCTTGCATGGAACGGCTGTGATAGGCGATAATGAGCTCTCTTAGGCGTTTAGGAGTGAATTTTTTATTTTTTTCGCCTCCAAATTGGTCTGTGATGCCGTCAGAAAAGAGGTAGATAGCGTCGCCTGGGGTATAGTACAGGGTTTTTGTAGTAAAGAAGTGGTCTTGTACATGGGAAAATAGAGAGCCGCCAATGCCGTAACGTTCTCCTTTGATAACGCGTAATTCTACTCGGTTCCAGAAATATAGAGGGCGATAAGCACCAGCAAACGCGATGCGTTGCTTATCGGGCTCAATGCGCACTAAAGCAACGTCCATACCATCTTGAGATATACTCCCTTCTTGGGTTTGTCCTAAGACGTGTTGGACTCGTTGATGTAATTGTAAAAGGATTTCGCCGGGTTCTTCAATGCCTTGTTCGTTGACGATTTGGTTTAGTAGGGTGTAGCCGATTAGGGACATGAAAGCACCTGGTACGCCGTGTCCTGTACAATCTACTGCAGCAACGTAGATAGCGCTATCGCGTTCTGTTACCCAATAAAAATCGCCACTTACTAATTCTTTGGGTTGGAAAATAATAAAGTAATCTTTGAAGGCTTTTTTAAAGAACTCTTCACTGGGCAAGATAGAAGCTTGGATTCTTTGGGCGTATCGGATGCTTTCGGTTAAGTCTTTATTGATTTCTTCAATTTCTTGTTTTTGTCGTCGTAGCTCTTGGGTAATCCGTTCTAAAGCTTCTTTTTGTTGTCTGATTTGCATTTCTGCACGTTTGAGGTCAGTGATGTCATGCGCTACTAAGAGCACGGTGTCTATGGTACCATCGGGACCGGGTTCTGGAATCGCTTCTACTTGCATGTAGCGTTGTCCAATGATAGAAGGGTATTCAATTTCGCCTTGTTGTTTTTCTTTGGTTTCAAAGGCTTCTTTGACGATTTTTTCCCAGAAGGCGATTTCTTGGGGGGAAAGTCCGATTTGATAAAAGGTTTTACGGATGAAGAAGGACGGGGGCATGCCTGTATAGCGCTCTATGGTGGGATTAACATAAAGGTAAGTGCCTTCTCGGTCTACTCGCATGATTAAATCAGGAGAATGCTCTGTTAAAGATTGGAATTTAAGTCGGGCACGCATAGCCCGTTCTGCACGAACCCTATCTGAAACATCCCGTATGTAAATCAATAGTCCTTCTATGATAGGGTCGTTTAATAAGTTCAACCCTTTTGCTTCTAAGTGAATCCATTCTCCTGAAGCTGTACGGTAGCGAAATGTCGCAACCGCTTCCTCCTTGGGTTTCTTTAACATGTTTTCAATAAAAGTAGGTAGCACCCCCATGTCGTCTGGATGAACATAAGTGAAGAAGCGCGTTAAGGCTTGTTCGCTATAACCTAAGATACGCTGTGCAGAAGGACTCATATAACGGATTTTTCCATAGCGGTCTGTTACTAAAACAATCTCGTGCGTATGGGTTAAAATCTTTTGTAAGCGTTGTTGACTGCTTTGTAAGGCGGCTGTAGTACGCTGTAATTGCTTTAATTGTTGTTCTAAACGAGCATTGAGGCTTTTTAAAGTTTGTTGTGCTTGAAGCAGTTGTTTGTTTTGCTCTTCCAAAAGTGTGTTTTTTTGTTGTAATTCTTCACTGAGTTTTTGTAGTTGTTGGATTAAGCGTTTATTGCGGTCGTCTTGTTCTACGTAGCCGATGACTGAAGCGATGTAAGCCGCTAAACGTCGTAAATGTTGAATTTGTTCTTGAGAAAACGGCTCAAAACCTGCAATTTCTAAAACTCCGTAAAGACTGTCTTTAAATACCATGGGAACTAAAACAAGGCTTTTAGGTTGAATGCCTTCTACACTAACGTATTGTTCTATGAAATCGGTTTTATCTAAGTCAGGAATATGCAATGGTTCTAATTCTTGCGCGACTTGTCCGACTAAACCTTCTCCTAAGTGGAAGGTAGCTTTACGTTCTTTTTGTAGGGCGTAGCTTGCTGTTAATTTTAATAAAGGTTGCTTGGGGTCGGAGGTATCTAATAGAAATAGGGCGCCTGAGTGGGCGCGTAAATAATGGATAAGAGCACTCATGAGCTTATTGAGGAGTTCTTTTAAGTCTTTTGCTTCTGCACTTAGGTCTCTGACCAGTTCAAATCCGCCTAACATCCATTGTAGGGTTTTGATTTGTTGTTGGAGTTGTTGGGTTTGTTTTAAGAAGCGTTCTTGGATGGTAGCGAATGGGGAAGGGGTTTTTATAACGGGGGCATTAGAGGGTTGTTGTAAAGTTTGAAATAATGCTTTGCTTTCCTGGACCAATCGTTTTATTTGACGGTAGACGCTGCCGACTTCGTCATCTCGTTCTTTTTGTTCTTCGTCTCTGGGTAAGGTACCACGAAAGTAAGATTCCAAGAAGTAGCGGATATAAATCAGAGGACGGATAAAGAGTTGGACGATAGAGTAGCCGACAAAAATGAGTAAAATACCTTGGATGATGATGATGATTAAGGTGTTGTGGGGTATAGACCAAAATTCTTTCAGGTATACGGCACTGGAGATGAGCAAGGCACTTAGTAGAAAAAAGGCGACTAACAGCAAGATGAGCTTATGAATAAGCCGAAGTTTCATAGGAGTACTTTATTAAGTTTCTTAAAAAGGGATTGGAGTTGTTCTGGGGTGCAGATTTTATCTACGGCACCTGCTTGGATAGCGCTTTCGGTCATGGTTCGCACGGAGCAGGTTGCAGGGTCCTGGGCAATCGTAATTCCTTTTTTTCGTTTTACTGCTTTCATTCCTTGGGTACCATCTCGGTTAGCACCTGAGAGCAAAATCGCTAATAAGCGGTCCTGATACACGTCGGCAGCGGATTCAAAAAGCACATCAATGGAAGGACGAGAAAATTGTACTAAATCAAAAGTTCCTAAGGCAAAGCGC
>WFXK01000269.1 GCA_015490695.1 Bacteroidota bacterium
CTGCTGCCGATAATAATACCGCATTAGCTTCCTCAAAATCGGCTTTGCAACCCTATAAAGCCCTTTTTGGACAAGAATATCCATCCATTGCAGTTGTTCTTGCGGCTTAGCCCCTTGATTCAACGGAAAGTAAAAATTATGCAATGCCCTTAAAATAACCCGCCATAAATATTGCTTATACTTCCTTGGAACTGCTTTACCTTTTAATAAATCCTGATAATAACGCCAATAAACGGTTGTTTTATCTTTTAGTTGTGCTGCGATATAGCGTTTTTCTGCTGCAGTACATCGTTGTAATAAAAGCGCAGGGTCGTAAATCGTTTTCATACGCTAATACTCAGCCGATTTGCTAACTCTTGAAGCCGTTTAAAAGCGTTTAAATACACTTGCATGCATCGCTGCATTCCCTCCCTATCCCCTGTTTGCTCACATAACTTTATCTGCTCCTGACTCTGCTGCAACAATTGCTTTACTAAAGCAAAATGATAATGCAATAACGCATTTTCTATAGTCTTCGCTAAGGGTTTATCATGTTCAGGCACAGTAATCTCTTGCTGCTTCCAATTTTGACTTAATTGATAAGGGAAAAACAACAGGGATTGAACCAGTGAACCCAATGCCTCATCCTGAACTAAAACCGCAATAGGATTTTGAACCCCTTGGTCTATTAACGCAAAAAACTTTTTTCGTAATTGTTCAAATTGAGGGTTTTGGAACTGTACTTTTCGCAGGGTCTCTCCTAAAAAGTCTAAAACGGTGGTATGTTCGTCTAAATGGTGGTCAAAGTAATTGAATAGTAGGCGTAAAAGTTCTTTTTCGTGGTTTTGAGGGGGAGGTAAGGAAGCGGTAGGAAGCGATAGGGAGTGACGCCGTTGTAAACGCTGCTGTTGTTTTTGCTTCTGCCGCCATTGAAGCTGCAAAGCTTGCTCAATCAATGTCGGTACAACCTTTAAATGCTGTGCTGACTGCTCTATGTATAGCTTCCGCTGAATAACATCAGGAACCTCCATTAACAAAGTAGCAACATTATAAATCGCTTCTGTTAAGCGCTCAGGATGTTGATGAAGCTTTTCTATCGCTCCCTGCTGCTCTAAAAAGAACGTTAAAAAGTGCTTAGTATGGCACTTGAGATAAGCTTCAAAAGCTTCCTTTCCTTCCTTTTTTAAAAAAGAATCAGGGTCTTCACCTGCTGGTAATAACACTACTTCAATGCTAAGTCCTTTTGACACTAACAAAGGTAAAATCCGTAATACTGCTTTTTTTCCTGCTTCATCTCCATCGTATAGTAGCACTACTTTTTTTGCTAAGCGTTTAATCATTGCTGCATGTTCCTTAGACAAGGCAGTGCCACAAGTAGCTACGGCGCAACGATAACCATGCTGCCATAAAGTAATCACATCAAAATAACCTTCTACTAACCAAACCGATTGCTGTCTTAATATCCCCTCTTTGTTTTCATAAAGCCCATAAAGCACCTTAGACTTTTGATAAATCGGTGTATCCCCTAAATTGATGTATTTCGGCAACTGCGGATGGTCTTTTAATAAACGTCCTGCAAACCCTATGACTTGCCCTGTTCTGTCCCGTATAGGAAATACCACTCTGTCCCGTAGAAAGTCTTTTAATTGAATACCGCTTCGTAGGGCTAAACCACTTTCTATGAGCACTTCTCTTTGGAATTGTTGTTGTAATGCTGCTTTTACAAAAGCATCTGCTGCATTAGGCGCATAACCTAAGTGGAAATGTTGAATGGCTTGCTTAGAAATCCCTCGTTGTTGTAGATAATGTTGTACTTCTGGAGCCAGTTGTAAACAGCGTTCATAGAACTGCATAGCGTAGCGCATGATGATATACAGCCGCTCTTTTTCTTGATAGGTGCTTGTGATTTCTCCTTTTTCCCATCGTAAGGGGATGCCATAGCGTTCGGCTAACCACCGAACCGCCTCTGTGAACGTCATCCCCTCTAACTCCATTAAAAACGTAATCACATTCCCCCCTTTCCCCGAACTGAAATCTTTAAAAATCTGTTTAGAGGGGGAAACATAAAAAGAAGGATTAGTCTCCTCCTTAAAAGGCGAAAGGGTTACATAATTACTGCCACGCCGCTTTAACGGCAAGAACTCACTAATAACCTCTACAATATCGGCTGTATCTAAAATCTGCTGGATAACGTCCTCAGGAATATAGGGCATTACAAGACAATTTGAAATCCTAAGGAGAAAGAAGAAAAACGGGGATACCCTAATACCTCTCCACGGGGATTTTCGTACTGACTACCTGCTTTGAACAAAGGACTTAAACGATAAAAGGCAAAGAAGCCTATCCAGCGGTAATAGAAGCTGGCTTGCACACCATAGAACCAACGATAAGGATTAGGTAAAAAAGAATATTTGAGGGTTAAGGTGCGCCGAATACCACCGCTAAGACTCTGTTTAAACTTCTGAGAAGCGTTCAATAAAACCCCTACCACAGGGCCCAATTCTATTTTCGTTAACACTTTTGCCTCTTCATTGCGTTTTAAGATGATGGCAAGTTGTATAGGTAATTGCACATAAGTTAAGCGGAAACGTTCTAAGATAAAAGTCGTGTCGCCTGCTACGGGGAACTTCTTTTGCGGTTGTTGGTCGAAAGTAAGGCGTAGAAAGCCAATACCAGGTTGAAAATGGAGCCGTAGACGAGAGGAGAAAATAAGGTTATAACCGAAGCCGATGAAGGTCGTTCCTGAGCCTGTGCTTAGTAAAGGAACGCTATCGGGCATGTTAGAAACAATAAGAAAAGACCTTCGGAAAATAACATCAAAGCGCTCGCTGCCTCTGTAAACAATATCGTTTCTAATAGAGTCGGGGGTTTCATATAAAATGGGGTTTTGCGCCCAAAGTAAAACAGGTAAAAAGACTACAAGGAGTTTTTTACTTTTGTAAACCTTTCTATTAGTAGCAGCGATGCACGATGATTTACGTCCGCAATCCTTAAAAGACTTCATAGGGCAGAAGGAGGTCGTTGCGAATTTAGAGATTTTCATTCAAGCGGCGAACGAGCGTAAAGCGCCCCTAGACCATATTTTATTCCATGGTCCTCCTGGATTAGGGAAAACGACCCTTGCTCACTTAATCGCTCGCCACTTGGGGACTCAACTCCATCGTAGCAGTGGACCAATATTAAAACGTCCTGCCGACTTAGCAGGTATTTTAACCAATCTGCAACCCCGTGACGTGCTTTTTATAGATGAAATCCATAGACTTCATCGTAGCGTAGAAGAGTATCTTTATAGTGCTATGGAGGATTTTCGTATAGAGATTCTTTTAGACAGTGGTCCGCATGCTCGTAGTGTTACACTTTCCTTAGCGCCTTTTACCTTAATTGGTGCTACGACCCGTGTGGGGTTGCTTACGGCACCGCTAAGAGACCGTTTTGGCATTGTTATGCGGTTGGATTACTATACGGAAGGGGAGTTAAAACAAATTATTATGCGTTCTGCTCATTGCTTAGGATGCAGGATTGAGGAGGCGGCAGCAGAGGAGTTAGCGCGGCGCAGCCGTGGTACCCCACGCATCGCAAATCGCCTATTAAAACGCTGTAGAGACTACGCACAAGTAAAACAACAATCCACCATCACCTTAGCCATCGTCCAAGAAACCTTAAACGCCTTAGGAATAGATAAAAAAGGACTAAATGATATGGATAGACGCCTGTTATCGGTGCTCATCCACCGCTTTGATGGTGGTCCTGTAGGGATTAAGACCTTAGCAACCGCCTTAGGCGAAGAACCCCACACCATAGAAGAAGTCCATGAACCCTTTTTAATCCGCCAAGGCTTCTTAAAACGAACCCCTAAGGGACGTATCGCTACCGCCTCTGCCTATCAATACCTAAAAGTTGCCTATCCCGCCTCGCTGTTTGACGAAGAATAGCAATCTAAGTGCTCACACCATGCCTTGCTTATACCCCGTAAAAGCATATTTTCCCTATCCTATTAGTGCTATAAAGGCTTTTAAAAGCCTTTCTAAAGTCCTTAATAAGCTTCTTTTGCCAAATTCAACGCCTTTAATCCCAAAACTTAATGCCACTTTTAGCAAGCAGAATGCTTCCAGAGGCAAACCTTAATGCCACTTTCGGCAAACAAAATGCCTCCTTTAGCAAAGCACCATGCCTTCGTTAGCAAACCGAATGTCTCCAGAGGCAAACCCCATTGCCCCTTTTGGCAAAGCGCATGCCTCCAATGGCAAAATTCATTGCCTCCTTTAGCAAACGGAATGTTTTCAACAGCAAACGCACTACTTTAATAACCTAAAAGTACTATTCAGAAATGGCGGCTCATGGCACAATTACCCCAAATAGATGACATAACCATTTTATTATTAAAATGGTAAAAGGGTTCCTTTTTCTACTTTTGCTCTATGGAGCGCTATTTGATTTTTGCTGCACCCAGTGGGGCGGGAAAAACAACCTTGATTCACTATCTAATGAAACATATTCCACAATTAGGGTTTTCCGTATCGGCTACTACCCGCGCTCCCAGACACGGCGAAACCCACGGTAAAGACTATTACTTCGTCTCCAAAGAGACCTTCCAACAATGGATAAAAGAAAATAAACTATTAGAATGGCAAGAGGTTTATAAAGGTTATTTTTATGGGACGTTAAAAAGCGAAATAGAGCGTCTTCAAAAAATGGGGAAAATCCCTTGTTTTGATGTAGATGTGGTTGGAGCGTTGCGCTTAAAACATTATTTCCAACAACGAGCCCTTGCTTGCTTCATCCAACCCCCTTCTATAGCAGCGCTTAAACAGCGATTACTAAAAAGAGGCACAGAGACCGAAGAAAGCCTTCAGCAACGCCTGAAAAGAGCCCAATGGGAATTACAATGGGCACCTTATTTTGATGCTATCATCGTTAACGATGACCTTCAAAAAGCCCAACAGACCCTTTTGCACATTGTCCAAGCCTTCTTAAAAGGAGCCCTCCAACCAAAATTGCTAAATTTGTCTTTAGAATCCTTAAAGCAATGAGTGCCATCTATCACAAATGCGGTATTCTTTTACTGGTTTTGCGTAAACCTTTGCATTACTACGCTCAACGTTATGGCGACGTTTTATGGGGATTAAGACGCTCTTTATTATTGATGGAAAAGCAACATAATCGTGGTCAAGATGGGGCGGGGTTGTTGTGTTTAAGTTGGAATAAACCGCCTGGCATCCCTTACATGAATCGCATTCGTGTTGTAAAACCTTCACCACCGTGGAAAACCCTTATTCAAAAAGTAGAAGAAACATGGCGTACTTTTCAACATAAACATCCCAATGCTGATGTAACCTTTGTAGAAAACCATTTTCCGTATGCGGGCAATATTTATTTAGGGCATTTGCGTTATGGTACCTTTGGTGGCAATAGCGAAAGCCATTGTCATCCTGTTATCCGTTATAGTCAATGGAAAACCCGTTGCATCGCTATCGCAGGGAACTTTAACCTCACCAACGTAGAAGAGTTGTTTCAGCGTTTGCTCTCTTACGGACAGCATCCAAGGTTTCGTACCGATACGGAAACCATGGTAGAGCGCTTCGGCTATATTTTAGACCAATTAAACGACGAGCTTTTATCTGCTATTCCTCATGTGGATGTTGTTTCTGCTTATGAAGCGGTTGCGCAGCGGTTGGACCTTAAGCGTTTATTGGCTCGGGTGACGAAGCCTTGGGATGGTGGTTATGCGATTGTTGGGGTATTAGGGCATGGCGATGCGTTTGCTTTAAGGGACCCTCATGGCATCCGTCCCTGCTATTACTATTGGAACGAAGATTTTGTTGTCGTGGCATCCGAGCGTCCTGCTATCACCACCGCGCTGCAAGTCCCTATAGATGCCATAGAAGCGCTGCCTCCTGCTCATGCTTTAATCATAAAACGGGCACAACAACCCCAAGTCGTTGCCTATACCACACCACAAAAACAACAAAGCTGCAGCTTTGAACGCATTTACTTTTCCCGAGGCAGCGACCCAAAAGTCTATCAAGAGCGAAAACAACTGGGCTATTTACTCACCCCTCAAGTACTCCAAGCCATAGACTACGATATAGAAAACACCATCTTTACCTATGTTCCCAACACTTCTATTAGCGCTTACTTAGGATTGCTACAAGGATTAGAGCACTATTTAGACCAATGGAAACAGGAACAAATAAAAAAACATCCTGAAAAAATTCAAACCATTCTTTCTAAGCATGTTCGTGCTGAGCATTTGATTTACAAAGACACCAAAATGCGCACTTTTATTACCGAAGGTGATAAAAAGCGGGATGAATTGGTCGCTCATGTCTATGATACCACTTATGGTGTTGTTAGACCTTATCAAGACAGATTAGTTTGCATTGACGACTCCATTGTAAGAGGAACTACTTTGAAACAAAGTATTATTCGGATTTTATCGCTTTTAAAACCGAAACAATTGGTTATAGTCTCTTCAGCTCCCCAGATTCGTTATCCGGACTGCTATGGCATAGATATGTCGCGCTTAGACAATTTGATTGCTTTCCAAGCGGCTATTGCTTTGTTAAGAGAAAGAGGTATGGAAGAGCGC
>WFXK01000270.1 GCA_015490695.1 Bacteroidota bacterium
CACATATAGGGGCAAGTGTTCATCTATGTAAAGGAAAAGTTCTTTTTCTAAGAAATTTTTTGCTATAAAAGAAATATTTAGCCGCTTTAGTGTTTTTGCTATTTTGTAAAAGTTTGGTAAAGCAATATTCCAAAAACGTTGTAGTATTATGCATCCAGCAGCGATGGCATAACCAACAGCAGCACGGGGCACATAGCCCTTAGGTAAAGATAAAATAGGATAATCACTATACGACTGCCATTGTTGTAATTGTCCCCCACTGGTGATGATAATAAAGTCGTTTCGTTTTTGTTCAAGGAGTTTTTCTCCTGCAATGAGTACCTCCTCGGTATTTCCAGAGTAACTGGAGAGCACTACAAGGGTTTTTTCATCCACCCAAGCAGGAAGTTCATAATGCCGTAAGACGAAAATGGGAATTTGATGCTGGATAAGGTCTTGAAGGAAGTTTGCAGCAAAAGCCGAACCACCCATTCCTACCCATAGCAACTTGTCGTAGGGGTGTTTAGGCTCTGCTTTCCACAAAGAAAATTGCTTTTCCCCCTCCATTAACTGTTCGGGAAACGCTGCTATCCATGTTTGCATTTCATTGAATAGTTCCATCGTCATTAACTTGCCATGTTTTATATTGTACCATGGTTTCGCTCTTTGCTCCTCCCATTAATGCCGCTTGAACTTCCGTTTCAGGGATATAAACTTTTTCAATCGTTCTTTTTGCTTTAATACGCCATTGTTTATCTATGGTGGCAATTTGGGTATCCATTAAATCTTTACCGATACGGCGGAAGGCAATGATTTCTTTATCTATCACCTGATAATTTTTTGGATTGAGCGTAATAAGCCAGAAGTCAGAACCTTCTTTGTGTTCTTCTACTACGATAAGAGGGATAAAGGCGAAATCGCCTTGGATACGAGCATAAAACGCAAAAGAGCGTCCTTTACCATCAGGAAATAAGCCATTTTTACTCACAACAAAGGTATCGTAATAAGCAACGCCGATCGTTTGTGTCTTTTCCTGATACCATGATTCTTCAAAAACCGTAAAAGGAAGGGATGCTTGGGGGAAGTTGTTTAAGAAGTCTTGGAAGGTTGCTTTTTCTTGAAGTTTAGGCAATGGGGGCAAACTATCTTGTGGGAGTTCATTACATCCGCTTAGAAGGAAACCATGGCTTAGGAAGTAAAACCCTATGCCGAGAGCAATGAGCCATGTATAACGTTTCATTGGATAGCAAAATCTAATTGAGTGCGTTTGAAAGCGGTTTTGGGTGGACGTTTGGGTAATTGTAAAGCCGCCATGGGTTGAATAGTTTTCTTCAAGTGTTCAAAGTAGCTGCGGTAATCTTTGAAGGAGAAGAAGCGTTCTAAGTTTAGGTATTCGCACAGGGATGTGATGAAGGTCCATGCGGGTAGGCAGTCTATGATGTGTTCAGGGTGTCGCCAGCGGTCAATGGCAACTCCTGAAGAATCTAAACGGCTTTTTTGCATCCACATCCACATTTCTGGCGTCATGCGTTTAATCTGTTTAGCCTGAAAACACTGCTGTGCAATCCCATCTTCATTAATAAAGGTAAAGGTACCTTCTATCGCCATTGCAGAAGGAAGCAATAATTGTGCTATTTCCCAGTTCTTAAAGTGATGATGAGCAAAAGCGTAGAGTTTGTCACCTACGGAAGCAGCAAGTTGTTCAGCTACTTCATCATCATTTAATAGAACTACCATTGCGGCTTGTTGTGCTTTAGCCTGGAGCTCTTCTAAGGAGATGGATTGGATTTGTAGTAGTTCACATCCTTTAGCGTTGGGGGTTCTGTCGTCTCGTCTTAAGAAGTCATCACCCCATCCTTCTTGGATATGGGGTACATAGTAAAGTGTATCGCATTTTAACCCCTTGGCTAATTGTTTGAGTGCGTAGTTATCTTCTACAGAAGCATGCGCAGAGCCAATAAATAGGATGTTACCACTATGGTTTTGCAGTTGTTTAGCGAAGTATCGCAAAGCTTCATCCATGGGGATAGCGTTTCCTTTTGCCCATGCTCCACTTAAACGGTTTTTATTAAAGTGTTCGTAGTTTAATCGTCCTTCGTCGCACATCCAATATTGATTGACCTTAGGGTTAGGACGTGGGGTTAAACGCAGTACATGGTTATCCCGCACCCAATACGTTACATTACAGCCTTTTGCACAAGAGGTGCAAATGCCGGGGGTACTACTCATTTCCCAAACACGGGCTTTGAAGCGGAAATCAGCACTGGTTAAAGCACCAACGGGACAAATATCTACAGTGTTTAAGGAATAGGGGTCGTCAAAAGGTTGTCCTGGGAAGGTCATAGGGAAGTTTTTATCGCCACGAGCGATGATAGTTAACTGATGGGATTTGGAAATTTCTTCTGTAAAGCGCACGCAACGGGTACAGTTAATACAGCGCTCGGCATCTAAGACGACTCTGGGGCCCAAACGGATGCGTTTGGGTTTATGAACTTTGTTTTGTTCAAACCTTGAGCCTTCAGGTCCGTAGAGAAAAGTAAAAATTTGCAATGGGCACTCTCCTGCTTGGTCACAAATAGGACAATCTAAAGGATGGTTAATGAGCATAAATTCCAATACGCCTTGTTGGGCTTTTCTGATGACAGCAGAAGTATGGTGGGTTTTAACATGCATACCATCACTGAGGAAAGTGTTGCAACTGGTCATCGGTTTATGTCCCCAGCGGATTTTAGGATTCCCTTGTTCATCTTTTATGATTTCACCTGTGTTTCGGTCTCTTTCGGGATAACCGATTTCTACAAGACACATGCGGCAATTTGTGGGAGCTTCGCTCAAACCGGGGTGATAACAAAAGTAAGGAAGGTCTATCCCTTGTCTTAAAATAAATTCCAGTAATCGCACTTTCCCTTCGTACTCATAAGGTTTTCCGTCTATATAAACCGTAGGCATAATTTTAAGTTGTTAGCGGCTTCCAAAGATAGCGTTTTTATTGGTTGCTGCAAAACTTATTTTTGCTGCGTGGAAACGAATCGCAGGGCTATCTTTTTATTACTCAGCGCCAATGCCATCTCAGGACTCTCCCAAGGGATTTGTATCTTAGCTATCCCTTGGTATTTTTTTCATCATCTTCAACAACCTCAAGCTTTTGGCTATCTGTACTTTACTACTACTATTGTTTCTTTCTTTTGGGGACCTTATGCAGGTACTTTGGTAGATAAACACGATAGAAAACAGCTTTTTATTTTTCTTAATGCCATCTATTTTTTTATTTTATTAACGGCTTCATTAATTGGATTCTTTACGGGTAGGGTTCCTGGTGCTATTGCAGCATTGATTTTTTTGCTTACTTATATGAATTTTAATTTACATTATCCCGCGATGTATGCTTTTGCTCAGGAGATTACACCGCCAAAGCGCTATATGCAGGTTAATTCTTTAATAGAGATCCAAGGGCAGGCAACAAGCATTATTGCAGGGGGAATTGCAGCGATTTTACTTTCTAAAGAACCTCCTATTCCCGTTCCAACCTATTTACAAGGTTGGGAGCTACATCATATTTTCCTTTTGGATGCTTTTACGTATGCTATTGCTTTCTTTATTGTTTACAC
>WFXK01000271.1 GCA_015490695.1 Bacteroidota bacterium
GGGGGGGAGGGGAAGGGGAAACGTTTCAAAATACGACTTTTTTATAATTGGAGTTGTGGTCATTCCTGCATGTTGTTTGAAAAAAGGTTTTAAGTACAGCATTTGGTAGTACAACCATTCTCCAATTACTTTATTATTGGGAATGATGGAGTTAATTTGTTGGTTAGTAATGCATTCTTTGCCATTCATAGCAACTTCTCCTATAGAAGCTATACAGACCACAAGTACGGATTTAGGCGGTATCAGCAAAGAATTTCTTGTTGCCCATGACCTTGTTACATAGCGCTGAGTTTCTGAAACTATCTTTTGTTTGTTAAAATCAGAAGGTGTGACAAACATAACTTCTTTTTTCCATAGTGCAGAATTTTTTGTAGAAGGCGTTTTTCCCGTAATTATTTTATGAGCAATCTCTTTAATTTTCACCACTTGCCATTCTTTAGGGATTTCTCCAATGGGTGTTTTTTTAAGTTGGTGTTTGGGAGTACGATAAAAAGAGAAATGGAGAAGTTTATTACTTTTAAACATTGCTTTATTGGAGAAATGTTTATGGAGAAAGGGGAAGTGGTAAGGCATCAAAATTAGAAACTTTTCTTTTATACCTTTGTTGCGATGGAGCGGTTAAAAGATTGGATTTTAGTTCAGCAACGGGAGCAGAGTTTACAGGATTTAATGGCGCTTTTGCGAATCCCCAGTATTAGCACAGACCCACAATACAAAGAAGAGGTTCGGCGTTGTGCGCAGTGGTTAAAGGATTATATCACTTCCTTAGGAGCGGATGAGGTAGCGGTTTGGGAGAGCGGTGGGCATCCTGCCGTGTATGCTTATTTTAAGGCACAGCACCAAGCTCCAACGGTTTTAGTTTACGGGCATTACGATGTTCAGCCTGTAGACCCTTTAGCGCTGTGGGATCATCCTCCTTTTGAGCCTGTGATAAAAGAGACGGCACTTCATCCTGATGGGGCTATCTTCGCCCGAGGTGCATGCGACAACAAAGGACAATTCATGATGCACCTACAAGCTATCAAAGCACTAAAAAACACTACTGGGCTTCCTTGTAATGTAAAACTCATCATTGAAGGCGAAGAAGAAATCGGTAGTCCTAACTTAGAAAACGTTATTAAAACCCATAGAGAGACGCTTCAAGCAGATGCTATTTTAGTTTCTGACACAGCAATGTTGGGTTTAGATACCCCTTCCTTGACGGTAGGCTTGCGCGGATTAGTCTATTTGGAAATACGCCTTCAAGGTCCTAATAGAGACCTGCATTCAGGTGTTTATGGAGGTGCTGTGGAAAATCCTATTCATGTGCTATGCCGCATTATTGCAAACTTAAAAGACGAAAACAACCGTATCACGATTCCAGGATTTTATGACGATGTCCGAACCTTAAGCGAAGAAGAGCGTAAATTAATTCAGAGCATTCCTTTTGATGAGGAGGCTTATAAACGCGCTATAGGTGTTCAAGTCTTAGCTACAGAAAAAGGATTTTCTCCAATAGAGTGCACAGGGATCCGTCCCAGTATGGATGTCAATGGTATTTGGGGAGGCTATACAGGAGAAGGAGCTAAGACAGTACTACCTTCTAAGGCTGCTGCTAAACTCTCCTTCCGCTTAGTCCCTCATCAAGACCCTGATAAAATCCAAGCACTGGTAATAGACTACTTAAAAAAACAAATGCCTAAAACCGTTCGCTATGAAATTATTTCATACCATGGCGGCAAACCATTTTTAACAGATATGAATTCTAATGCTTATAAAGCCGCTGTAGAAGCTATGAAAGAAACCTTAGGGAAGCCTCCTATTCCTACTTATGAAGGGGGCTCTATTCCCATCTTAAGCACTTTACAAACTTATTTAAATGCCCCTGTGGTGTTAATGGGTTTTGGTTTAGATAGCGATGCTATTCATAGTCCTAATGAACATTTTGGTATAAAAAATTATTTACTTGGGACATGGACCATTGCAGTGTTTCACCATTATTTTTATAAAAAGGAGCGTATCTCAACAGATTAAAGTTTTTATTTTTGTACTATGGCAAAAGTATATGTTACTTTTAATCCGCGTTCTGAAATAGGGCGCCACACGGCTTTTCGTTTGCAAACCTTAGCTAATCTATACGGGCATATTATTTACATACCTGCCCGAGGCTACAATCCCCAAAAACTCAATACAACAACTAAAGAGCGCATAGACGAAAGCGATGTAGTGGTTGCTATGGGAATGGGACGAATGTCTAAGATATTAAAACAAGAATTAGCATACGCATTACAACAAGGAAAACCTATTATCTTCCTAACAGAACGCCACAAAAAGCTTCCTTCTTCTTTAACAGATGAGCGAATCCAAGTGATTGCAGTAGAACCAGGAAATACAGAAGAAGCTGTTCAACGAGTAACGCAATTTATCCATCAAAAATTCACTTCTAAAAACAAATCACACAAAATAGAAAAGGGATTAATTGCCGCTTTTATTATTGCAGCAATTATTTTGTTAATCTTTTGGTTAACGAGCGGAGATGATTAAGCTACGTACAGCGATTTTAGATACTTCTGCCTTAATCGTCTTAGAATATTTAGGTTTGCTTCCCTATCTTTCCTATTTTTATGGAAAAATATTAATTCCTTTATCAGTTGAAAGAGAGTTTCTTAACACAAAAGCACCAAATCTTGGCGATAGGCGGTATGAAAATCTTTTGCATTGCTATGAAAATTATTTTTTTGAAAAGTGTGATTTAGATACTGCTATAGAAATGCAGCTTTTTGTGGAATTGTATGGCTTAAACGAAGGAGAAGCAGAAGTGTTAGCACAAAATCAGCTTTTAGCAAATCGCTGTGAGATGATTATAGATGAAAGGAGAGCACGCAAGATTGCCAAAGCAAAAAACTTAAAATTCCATGGGGTATTACATCTTTTGGCTCGGATGGATATAGAACTAGGGGTTTGCAATTATTTTCATTGTGTTCACCGGATTAAGAGCGAATTAGGTTTTTGGATAAGTAAAAAGGTTGCAAAGGAAGTTTATAATAGAGTTCTAAAGGCAGCAAAGCAGATATAGAATTGAACAGGTGCCTCGCATTCGTTCGGCATGATGCGCAGCCGCTTGCACTGCACCCAATGCGTCATTCTGAGCGTAGCGAGGAATCTCAGTACGGATTTTTCAGGAGCTCTTCTATTGGAAACTTAAGGAAACTCTTAAAGTTTCTGAAGTTTCCTATAACAAAAAGCCTACAATGTTTCGGACTAAAAAGCACTCTTACATTGTTAAGTCTGTTTTTAGCTATACGAAACGTTCTTATTTCTGAGCAATTTTGACAATTATCACGAAATAAAGTGATAAGCATCATTGGATTTTGTAAAACGTTCTATCTTTTTTGTAGTTAGAAATAAAACCTTAGAGCCATGCGACGCTTTATTTTTTTAAGTATCGTAGGATTGTTTTTCGGGTGTGGTGGAGGTGATACAGCACCTCAAACACAAAGCGCTGCAGAAAGCGCAGAAATCCGAGGGCAAGCTTCCGTACGTTATGACGAACGAGGAATCCCTGATGCCTTAGAATTAGCCCGTAGCGATGAAAACTTCTCTACCTTAGTAAAAGCAATTGAAGCCGCAGAAGTAGAAGACGAAGTCGTAAACGCAGGTCCTTTAACTGTCTTTGCTCCTACTAACGACGCTTTTGCTCAACTCCCAGAAAACACCCTCAAAGACCTCCTTAAACCAGAAAACAAAGAAAAATTGGCTTATATCTTGGTCAATCACGTTGCTCCAAGCAACTATGATATTAAGATGTTAAAAAAATTAGCCGAAAAAGGCACCAAACTCTTCATGGCTTCCGGAGAATATGTCCCTGTAGAATTAGATGGTGACAACATTAAAGTAGGCGGTGCTACTATTCTACAATCTGTTAAGGTCTCTAATGGTTGGGTCCATGT
>WFXK01000272.1 GCA_015490695.1 Bacteroidota bacterium
AGCGCTACCTCATTACCGACGAAAAATTCCAAGTTCGGCTTTTTTATATGTCCTTTTCTATTGGAAACTTGAGGAAATTTTTAGAGTTTTTATAGTTTCCCCAAAAGAGATGCCTCGGCTTCGCCTCGGCACGACGCGACAACCACCGCCCTGCAGGAAGTTTGGGCGCTGTTGAGTTTGTGCGTGTAGTTTGCAGTTTTTGCGTTGTTTGTGTTTGGGTTATGTACATCTTTCCATTAGTGTGTGTCATTCCGAACGTAAGCGAGGAATCTTAGTACGAGTTTCTCTCACGTGCTCTTTTGTAGGAAACTCAAGGAAACTTTCAGAGTTTCCGGAGTTTCCTAATCTATCTTTGTTGTAACACCCAACGCAAATGGTCTAAAACCACTTCCACACTTTTTTGCACGTGGTTATTATTGGGAATAATAATATCACAATGATAACGAAAAGGGTCTACGTAACGCCGCTGCATGGGTACTACATAATGTTTGTATTGGTCAAAAATGAGCTCTAAAGGGTAGCCACGTTCTGATAAATCTCTCAATATCCTGCGATGTAGACGAATATGCTCCTCTGCTTCTATGAAAATCTTCAAATCAAAAAGTTCCCGAATCTCTTTTTTATAAAAAACAAAAAGCCCTTCAACAATAATGATAGGAGCAGGATGATAAGTAAGCAAAGGAGTAGGTAAACGAGGATTATTGTAATTATACTGCCGAATCTGTACGGATTTTCCTTGAATTAGTTGCTGTAGATGTTCATAAAGCAAATCCAAGTTTACTGCTTGAGGATGGTCAAAGTTTACTTGTCCCCGTTCGTCTCGGGGCTGTTGCTCTAAAGGAAAGTAATAGTTGTCTTGAGCAATAAAACAAGCTTGCGAAGGCTTCAGATGTTTTTTTAGTTGTTCAATAAAAAAAGTTTTTCCTGAGCCGCTTGCCCCACTAACCCCTACGAAATAAGGACGATTCATAACGTTTTAAAAACGCAACAAACGATTGAATGGCTTGAAAACGATGGGAAATTCTATTTTTTTCCTGCATAGGAAGTTCAGCCAAGGTTTTATTGCTGTTTAAAGGCTGAAAAATAGGATCATAACCGAAACCAAACGTTCCTCGCTCTTCATAGGTAATTGTTCCTTGAAGCTTCCCTAAGAAAATATGGATTTCATTCCATTGTAAGTAGAAACATAGTGCAGTAAGAAAATAAGCGTTTCTATTGGTTTCATTTTGCAACAGCTGCAACAGTTTTTTTCTATTCGCTTCATCGTTTGGTGGTTCGCCAGCAAATCGTGCACTGTGCACTCCAGGGGCTCCGTTTAAGGCTTCTACAAATAACCCTGTGTCATCGGCTAACGTCGGTACCTGCGTCTGTTCAAAATAAAAACGGGCTTTATGCTCAGCATTGTGGATTAAATCTTCATGAGGTTCTTCGTGATAAGTAGAAACAGCAACATCTTTTAAAGAATAAGGAATTATCCACGAAGGTAATAATGCTTTGATTTCCTTGAATTTGTGTTCGTTCGTTGTTGCAATCAGCAATTGCATGATGCTGCAAAAATAGATAAAGAAAAACTTTATTTTTGCCGCGAACTTTAATGTAAAAGCGCTATGTGGCGTTTCATGGTTATGGCAACTATTTTGTTTATGGCATGTAGCAGTGAGCCAACACCTGAAGAGAAAGCAGAAAAGGCTGCAGAAGAAATGGAAGAAAAATTAGAATCGCTGGCATCTGCCTTTAAGGAAAAAGCGGAAGAAGAAAAAAAGGTTGTAAAAGAGCTTTCTTATAAACAACTTATGGAGTTTTTACCAAAGGCGCCTTCAGGATGGCAAGCAGAAAAACCTAAAGGTGCTACAATGAAAATCCCCGCCTTTGGTTCTTACGCACAAACTCAACAATCTTTTAAAAAGAATGGAAAAGAAATCCAAGTGCAAATTGTTTATGCCCCAGAATTGATGCGGGTTCCCGGACTTTATCTACCTATGGTTGAGTATGAAAACGAAGAAGGTTGGGGAAGAGGCACAACCTATAAAGGTTATAAAGCCTTTGAGGAAGAAAAAGGTAACCGCTATACCTTCGCTGTACTTATCAAAGACCATATTGCAGTTGTCGTTGCTGGAGACAAAGACGAAAAAGAAACCATTAAAGAAATTGTAGATGAAATAGACTTAGACAATTTAGAGGACTTGTTAGAAGATTGAGTGCTGACCTTTTAACTCAAAAACACACCCTTACAGAAAAGAGTTTGGGCTGCTCGTTCAAAGGGGGGAACATATATGTTAAAAAGTTTTTATATTTGAAGGCGGTTAAAAGGTTAGGTATATGATGAGACGAGTAATGGGCATTATAATAGCGTTGTTTGCGGTAGGGTATGCTCAGGGACTTGTGCCAGGAGCGACCGACACGTTTTATGTCCTAAATACGGGACTGCCTTCTGCCGCCACCATGGGTGATACGCTCAAAGGAGAAATCGTTATCCGTTACGTCAGTAGCGTCGCCAACCCCTTTAATGGAGACGTAGACGTTTATCTTGCCAATTTAACCACCGCTTCAGGGAATATTTTAATCGGTTCGGCAAACTTTGCTACTGCTCCTTTACAAAGTGGAGACACAGCACGTATTGCTTATAGTGTGGTGATCCAAACCCCTGCATTCACCACAGGAGAAAATATCGTAGTAGTTTGGCCCGTAGACCGTATGGGTAACGTAGAACCCGACACCACCATAGATACCATTCAAATCAATACTGCTGCTACCACACTGCCTATACAACTGAAAGCAATAAAACAGTTGTCTTCCCGTAGTTGGGAAGTCGTAACTACACTACCATTGAAACAAGCTTATTGGATAGATATGTGGGGTAGACGCTTTAGAGCCCCTATACAAAGAACCGCTGCACTACAGTACAAAATTGAAGCACCTGACCCACTACAAGGATGGTATCGCCTGCAATTGTTATGGCAGGGAGAAACTCAATGGATTAGCCCATGGAAAAAAATACCCGCTTTTTAGCCTAAAGCAATAAAATTAAACGCCCCCCAGACACAAACTCACAAAAGCTGAGATGAATCAACAAATCATTCGTTGGAGTATAGGGCTATTGTTTTTCAATTGTTTGTATGCTCAAAAATGGGATACGCTCTATATAATGAAATTGTCTAAGAGTGCTGTTGGGATTCAACAAGGAGGCTTTACCGAAAACTTTTCTTTTAGTGAACAACTACAAGACACTACTCTGCAAGCTCAATTAGAAACGAATTTGGGTGCAGCAATGGGTATTTGGCTTAAGTGGAAAAAACTACCTGCTATAGTAGTAAGTTTTAATACTCGCAGCGACACTCTGGTAACGACTAAAGGAATCCGTCTTACTTTGCCTTTTGTCATTCGTCAACGTTGGGTTGCAAAAGTGCATTTTTCTTTGTTGCAAGGATTTATATTGCAATATGCTCGGAATAGAGAATCAAAGGCTCGTAGTGCTGCCCTAAATTTTTCTATGGAAGCTTTTTACTTGTTTAACGGACATCGTTTTTCTTATCGTTATGCGTATGCTTACGGAGAGCGACAACTACGCAGTGCAGGCTCATGGCTCGTAGGAGGGTTCTTTGATTGGGTTGCCCAAAGTAATCCCGAACCCCTTTGGAAAGAGGTGCCCAAAGCAAAGTATTTGAATTACTCAGGGTTTTCTGCTAACGGCTTTGGCATCTACGGAGGTGGTTTATATAATTGGTTACCCCCCTATTTGAATAAAAATCCTAAAAAACGTTCTTTCTCTATGGGCTTTGGTGGTGCTGTGGGTATCAAATTCAATGCCCTGCAATTCTACCCCTACCAAAAATCCACTATACAAGGACTTGCGCTTGCTATGTTCCTTAAAGCAAAATTCTCTATCGCTTATCACCTCCCACGATGGATATTTAGACTCTCTACGCACGGAGATACTTATCAATATTCTTTTGATACTTTCTCTCTTAAGCACACATGGTCCAGAGCCTATATTCATGTGCTTTATTTATTTTAGCATCCTATGTTAAGCATTC
>WFXK01000273.1 GCA_015490695.1 Bacteroidota bacterium
CTTCAAAGACAAAATTATAAAATCATTTTTCTTTTGCTACGACTTCAAAACGTAAGGTTGCCTTCACCTCCCTATGCAAGTGGATAATAGCGTAATAAGAGCCTGTTTGTCTAACCTCTTCAGGCAAAGTGATTTTTCTTCTGTCTACTTCAATACCTTTTTCTTTAAGGAGTTTTGCCAATTGGATAGGGGTGACGCTTCCAAACAACTTTCCATCTTCTCCAACAATAGATTCTACTTGTAACACTAAACTTTCTATTTTCTTTGCTAATTCTTCTGCTTGTTGTTTGATTTTTTCTTCTTTATGCTTTTGTTGTTTTAGTCGTTCTTCCAAGTCTTTTTTTGCTGATGGGGTTGCCAATTGGGCGTATCCCTTAGGGATTAAATAGTTCATTGCATACCCCCTACGCACTCTCACAATCTCGTCCTTGTGTCCCAACTTGGGAACGTATTCTTTAAGGATAACTTCTACCCACATCGTTAAGAAGCGCTTTTTAGGTTATCGGTAACAAAAGGTAGCAGACCTAAGTGGCGAGCGCGTTTGATGGCTTTTGCTAAGCGTCTCTGATATTTTGCTCGGGTACCTGTAATGCGTCTTGGTAGAATCTTCCCCTGGTCATTAACAAAATGAAGTAGAAAATTAGCGTCTTTGTAATCAATGTAACGGATATTGTGTTTGGTAAACCAACAAAACTTCTTTTTTCTTACTTTGATGTTATCCAATACCGTATTGACTGGAGGTGCGCCCTCCTTAGCGTTCTGCTGCGTTTGTTGTGGTTGTAAATTAAGGTTCATAGGCTATTTATATTTCATCTTCAAAATCTAAATCGTCATCTTGGATTTTCGGTGCAGGAGGTTCCGATAAGGTGCCCTTTTCAGCTAATTTCTTTCTACGACGTTCATTGAAAGCAACGGCATGCTTATCTAAACGAACAATTAAATCCCTTATCACATCGTCATCATAACGGAATTTTTTATTGAGTGCAGGTGCAACTTTTTGTAGAGCACGAAACTCTATCAAAGCATAATAGGCACTATGGAATTTTTGAATAGGATAAGCGGTCTTTCTAATCCCCCAATGTTCTACATGGACAATTTCTGCTCCTTGGTCTTTCAACCATTGGACGTATTCTTCCACTTTTGCTTTATACTGCTCTTCTGAAAGCGTTGGTTTTAGTAAGAAAACAGTCTCGTAGGCTCGTTCTTCCTCAATGAGGATAACCTTTAAGGGTTCTAAGGGTTCTATCATGCTTCTTCGGTTTGAGTTTCGCTATAGACTGCTTCGGTTTGGGTTCGTTCTTGGAGTCCGTCTTGTATAGCGGTAGTGATGGCTTTTGTAATCAATTCAATAGATTCTATAGCACTGGCGTTTCCTGGGATAGGGTATTCAATAGCGGTGGGGTCACCATTGGTGTCTATGAGGGCAATAACAGGAATATTTAAACGCAGCGCTTCAGCTAAAGCAATGTGTTCTTTAACAGGGTCAACAATATAAATAGCATTGGGTAGAGTGGTCATTTGCATCAATCCTGCTAAAATCCGTTCCATTTTTTGTCTTTGGCGCATTAAAATCAAACGTTCTTTTTTTCTTAGTTTTTCCATGGTGCCGTCGCGCTCCATAGCGATGATACGGCGTAGTTTTCGTAGGCTCTTCAGTATTGTACTGAAGTTGGTCAAGGTACCACCCAGCCATCGTTCTACAACATAGGGCATTTCTACTTCTTCTGCATAGCGCTGGACGATGGCTTTTGCTTGTTTTTTGGTTCCCACATAAAGGATTTTCCCACCGTTTTTTGCTACGTGATAGGCAAATTGTTGGGCTCTTGCAAGGAGTCGTTCGCTTTTTAAAACATCTATTAAATGAATACCGCCTTTTTTTCCGAAGATATAAGGGCGCATTGCAGGGTTCCACTTCTGCGTTAAATGCCCATAATGAACGCCCGCCTTAAGTAAATCCTCGTAAGTAACCTGCAACATAGTAAATTAACGTTTGGAAAATTGAAAACTCTTTCTTGCCTTGGGTCGTCCGTATTTCTTGCGTTCTACTTGACGAGCATCTACCTTCAACAAACCTGCTTTCTTCAGTGGAGGACGATACGCTACATTTAATTTCTCTAAAGCTCTACTCAAGGCTAAACGTATCGCTTCTGCCTGACCTGTAATCCCTCCACCACGAACGTTGACTAAAATATCATAGTCTTCCATCTTTTCCCCTGTGATGTCAAAAGGCTGCCGTACCTTTAATCGAAGGATTTCATTATTTAAGTA
>WFXK01000274.1 GCA_015490695.1 Bacteroidota bacterium
GTATTTAGTGCTGTCTTCTATTTACTTAGCAATTATGAGTACTTTTTAAAAGAAACTTCTTTTCATAAAAGACTACTTAGTGAAGCTAAAATTGCTTTTTTACGTTTACGGTTAGATAAGTTCAAAGAGCCGTTAGTAGAACGGTATTTAGAGCATTTACACGCTGCCTTACAGCGACATTATGGCTTAGTGCTTCCACCCTTGCGTTTTAAACAGCGACCAGTCCGTATTGTTTGGAGTGCTGATATAGACCGCTTAGGTTTCTTTCGTTATCGTCCCTGGTATCGTCAAATGCTTTCGCTGGGTGCGTCGTTATTCCGTGGTGGTTTAAGATGGCGGCTCCAATGCCTTTTAGGTGCCGATGACCCCTTAGAAAAAGGCCTACAAACCATCACACGCCATTGCTCCTTGGTGTTTATCCTTTTAAACAATGAACACCGCTTAGATAGCCCTACCCCATGGAAGCATCGTCGTTGGCACTACTGGTTAAAAAAATGGCAAGATAAGACCATAGGGATTCATGTCGGTATTAAAGCAGCACAAGATGCAACGCTTCTACAAAAGACCTTTGAACGTTACAAACGGCTTTGCGGTACTTATCCTAAGCACAGCCGTCAACATTATTTATATCGTCCTTCCTTAGCGCTTTATCGGCGATTAGCCCAATTGGGTATTCGCTATGAGTATACTACGGTACCTTTGCGGTGGTTTGGGTTCCTGCACGGTATTGCCGAACCCTTCCCTTTCTACGACATAGAACAAGAACGCCTCTTGCCCATTAAACTTATCCCCACCTTTTCTATGGACACTATTCTACTCCACAATCCCGAACTATTCAAAATCTGGGATGCTGAAGATACTATTACGCTCTTTAAACGCTTTTTAGCCTATTTAGAAGCACAACGGGCACAAGGTACGTTGTTATTTCATCCAGAATATTGGTATGAAAGAGATTTAGCAGAAATCCTTTCTTAAGTTTTTCGCTTTTTCTTTCGTGCTGCAGGAAATAGGACGTTGTTTAAAATCAAGCGATAGCCTGGAGAGTTTTTATGCAGGGATAAATCAGTAGGGGGTTCATAAACAAAGTGTTGATAGTCTTCAGGGTCGTGTCCACCGTAAAAAGTCCACATACCCTTACCAAGATTACCATGAATATAACGTGCCTCTCCATAAGGCTTTAATTCTGCCATCACTAAAACATGGGGTTTTAAAAACTTTTTATTAAACGCTGTTGTTTGCCCCATAAACCCTTTAATGACTTTCGTGTGGTTTTGACACAACATGCTGGGAATAGGGTCCCATTTTGCTGAGAATTCAAATAAGGTGAAATAATCTTCATGGAAAGGTACTCTGCGATAGTTCGTCACATCAATGTCGGAAAATTCATAAACATAAGGGTTCAGTTCTAAGTGGAAGTTTTGGAAGGCGATACATTGCGAATAGTCTAATTTTTCTTGGCATTGGGGGTCTATGGGGTCGCCGTCAAACATTGGTCCGCAAATGTCCGTTTTATGAGCTGCTAAAGCAATATCGTAAGTATCTGTTGCAGAACACATAGCAAACAAAAATCCCCCTTCTTCAACGTATTTTTTAATAGCTTTCACAACGGCTAATTTCAGCTGCGAAACCTTAGCAAAGCCATAACGACGTGCTAAAGACTCTTGTTCGGCAACCATTTGTTTGTACCAAGGGGTATTACGATACGTTGCCCAAAATTTTCCATATTGTCCTGTGAAGTCTTCGTGGTGTAGGTGCAGCCAATCGTATTCTTTAAGTTTTCCTTCTAAGACTTCGCCGTCGTAGATGACGTCATAGGGGATTTCTGCGTAGGTCAATACTAAGGTTACAGCATCGTCCCATGGTTGGGCGGTCTTAGGAGAATAAACTGCAATCTTTGGCGCTTTTTCTAAACGAATCGCATCTTGATTCGTACTTTCTGAACGAATTTGATTAATCATCTGTGCATATTGCGAAGGAGAAAGAATCTCATAACGTACCCCTCGAACAATACATTCCTCTTCAAAAGCGGGTAAATAAGGAAAAACGAAGCTACCTCCACGATAATTCAAAAGCCATTCAGCAGGTACTCCGTGCTGTAGTACCCAGTAAGTGATGCCATAGGCTTTTAAATGGTCCGTTTGTGTCTCATCCATGGGGATTAAAATGTAATTGGTTTGGGCTTGCAACCCCACTACCACCGCAAGAACGACTACCCAGCGTTTCATAATACGAAAATACAAAGCATTTTTATACTTTGCAATCATGGCAGATTTGTTGAATAAGTTCATTTAAATAACGAGCGCTTGGTAACATTCGTACACCATACCAAGTGAATGCCTCACCTTCTACAAAATAAATCGGTTGGGTAATACCTTGTTGTCGTAACTGCTCTTTATGTTTTTCTTTAAAAGGAAAAGGTTCAGAAGCTAAGAAAATCACATCGGCTTTTTTTAAGTCTTCTATGGCTACTTCTGGATAGCGTCCGCGGTCTTGATAAGGGTTTTTAAAACCTAAATAGTTTAAGACGCTACCGATGTACGTCGGTGAACCCACGCTCATATAAGGTTGATTCCAAATCAAATAAGCGACATTCAAAGGTGGTGCAATGTTTTTTAATGGTGTCCATGCTGCTTGTATCGCTTCTATAAGCGTTTTGGCTTTTTCTTGGGCTTGTAATAGGTCCCCTAAACGATAAATCATTTCAAACGCATCTTCCCATTGTAAAACATCTATTACATAAACAGGATAAAATGCTGACAATTGCTCTACGATTTCTTTTGTATTTTCTTCTTTTTCTGCAATAATTAAATCGGGTTGTACTTTATGGATTCGCTCTAAATGGACTTTTTTCGTTCCACCAACTTTTGGAAGTTGTTTATACAAAGATTCGGGATGTTTACAAAAATAGGTGATTCCTACTAAATTTCCTCCCAAGTAGGCAATGGTTTCGGTGATAGAAGGGCACAAAGAGACGATTCGTTGGGGATAATAAGGGACTTCTATAGTTCTAAGAAGCATGTCTTTTACTGTCCTCTTCATAAGCAGCAATAATGGCTTTTACTAATGGATGCCGAACCACATCGCTTTCATGGAGATGCACCACTGCTATTCCTTTAATATTTTTTAAAAGCTCAATCGTTTTTAGTAGTCCTGAAGGTTTTTCAGCGGGTAAATCAATTTGTGTGGGGTCACCTGTGATGATGGCTTTGGAATGCATTCCCATACGGGTTAGAAACATTTTTAATTGTAATAGGGTTGCGTTTTGCGCTTCGTCTAACAACATAAAACATTGATTTAGGGAGCGTCCTCGCATAAAGGCTAAAGGAACGATTTCTATAATTTGTTGTTCCATGTAGGCTTTTAATCGTTCGCTGCTTAACATTTCTTCTAAAGCGTCGTAGAAAGGGCGTAAATAGGGATCTACTTTTTCTTTCAAATCCCCTGGGAGGAATCCTAAGTTTTCTCCTGCTTCAACAGCAGGGCGTGCTAAAATGATTTTTTTTACTTTTTTTTGTTTCAGTGCTCTTAGAGCGATAGCAACTGCCATAAATGTTTTTCCCGTACCTGCAGGACCAATAGCGAAAGTAATATCGTTTTCTTCTGCCGCTTTCAAAAAGGCTTGTTGCCCTTGCGTACGCGCTCGTATGATTTTGCCATCATGCCCTTTTAAAATAAAGGAAGCCTGATATTCTTCCTTAGAACGGGGTTTTATGCGTTCTGGCGGCATAGATAATAGCTCTCGTAGACGCGCATTAGGCAAATGCCCTACCGACTCTATCTCCTTCAAAATGCTTTGAATCAATAAACTTAGCGCTTCCAGTTTTTGCTGTTCACCAATAGCAATAAGCGAATTTCCTCTGGCTACGAAGCGGACTTCTGGATAAGCAGCTTTTAACAATGCAAACTTCTGATTCTTCACCCCGTAAAACTCCAGTAAATTGATATTTCCCAAATAAAACTCTCTCTCCCTTATAGCGCCCAAGTGCGTTTACAGGCTTTTAACGTTGCAAATATAGAATATTTTTTTCTTTAAGACAAGTTTCAACGAGGAAGTGTCAAAGGTTAGCCTTTTTAATAGCGCCAAGTAGGTTAGAAGTTTTTATATTAACCCCTAGTGTACGCAGCACTTGCCAAAAAGTAGGGAAAGATTTATCCACAACTTCCGGAGAAGAGATAACAACGACGGGAAAATAACGAGCTAGTATTGCAAAGCTCATCGCTATACGGTGGTCTTGATAGACGGGAAAATAAGGCAAAGAGCGGCAGTGCCCTATGTTTTTAATCATTAACGACGACTTGTTTTCCTCTACTTTACATCCTATTTGAGTCAGCACTTTTTTTAAAACAGCACTGCGATTACTTTCTTTATAAGCAAGTGTTTGCAATCCTTTTAATAAGTACTCTCCTGTTTTAAATACACTGAGTACTGCATAGGTTGGTGCCAAATCAGGTGTTTCATAACAGTCCACGGAAAAAGGAACAATTAAATTTCCAGTATCGTTCTTTATTGCAATCCCATTGTGATGGATATAACATTGTAATCCCAGCGATTGAAAGAAGTCGAACAAACGACTATCGCCTTGGTATGAAGGATAGTTTAGATTATGGATAAAGATTTTACTTTTTCCTGTAGCGGCTAAGGCGAATAAATAGCTTGCTGCACTCCAGTCTCCTTCTACTTTGCAAAAGCGGTGCTGAGTTACTAAGGGCTTACTTTCTAAAACAAATCCTTTTGTACATCTACGCCATTTATAGCCCCACTGCCGCAAAACCGATAAGGTCATTTGAACATAAGAAGGAGAAGGATAATTTTTTACTTCTATGGTAGTACCGACAACCAAGCAAGGAGCTAACAATAACAAAGCACTTACTAACTGACTACTTTTCAAAGTTCCTTTTAAGGTAAAAACTTTTGTTTTACTTTCTTGTGAACCAATAACCTTGGGGAAGGTGTTTGGTTTGTATGAGATTTTTTTTCCTGCCTGCTGCAAGGTTTGGATGAGGGGTTGAATAGGTCGCTGGGCTAAACGAGGTGTACCACTGAAGACTGTTTTAACAGGTAAAAAGCTCATGGCTGCTGTTAAAAACCGATAAGCACTCCCACAATCTTGTAAGTCTATACTTATGGATTGTGGAAAGTTTTTTTTTCTCTCCCCTCTGACTCCTTTAGGAAATAGGGTAAGCTTATAGAAATGCTTTATAGCATTCAAAAAAACGTTGATATCGTTGTTAGTGCCTTCCCATTGGATTTCAAAAGTTTGAGGTTGTTCTAAAAGGATTAGGGTTAGAAAGCGATTTGCTATGCTTTTTGAAGAGGGTACACTACACTCTCCCTTAATGTAAGGAGGAGCTTGTAAAGTGATCACACTTGTTCCTTTTCTTCTGTCAGGAATAAGTACGGGCGCCACTCTTTGCGCGGTGAACGAATATCAAAATAAAAATACAGAAAATTCGGTTTATAAGGTTTTTGTCGTAGCTGCATACCTGCCTGTTCTGGAGTACGATTCTTTTTCCTTGTATTGCAACGTTTACAAGCAGTAACCACGTTTTCCCATGTAGTCTTTCCCCCCAAAGATTTTGGAATCACATGGTCTATAGTCAAATCTTTTGTAGAACCACAATAACAACAACGATAACCATCGCGTTTATAGATATTCAAACGATTAAGCGGCACCACCCGATAAGGAATTTGAACGTAATGCTTCAAACGAATCACAGAAGGACAAGGATAATGTTTTCTAATTGTACGAATTTTTCTGCCAGGAATGGCTTCTAATAACTCTGCTTTGCCCAAATACACTAAAACAAATGCCTTATAAATAGAACACACTGCAATAGGGCTGTAATCAAAATTCAATACGAGGCTTTGAGGAACCCTTTGCATGGTAGCAAAAATACATTACTTTATTAAAAAAAGCAAGTTATATATTAACTCTGCTACAGGAAAGAATCTGTCTAAGTTCTTTACTTTTTCCACTAAGGGATCGCATTATCAACTTGTTCCTTTACGTAGTTTGATCTTTTCGTCACTTTATCCTTTTCCAATAATAGCGCTCTTTACAGAACCTCCATCTATAAAGGTTGAATTGTCTCTGTGTTGCGGTTTTAGATATTGCATAGTATAGAGAAAAAAAAAATTACTGCTCTACATTTTTCGAAAATTTCAACCGGCTTAATGGAATTTCTAAGCAAGCTCAATGTCTTCTTCTTATCCAACCAGAATTTAACTTCCCTGTAGTGTCTTTCACTATCCGTTCGTATCTCTATTTCTCTATGAGTATTTTCTTCATACTTAAATATCACTTTCTGTTCTTTTTCCGAGTTTTGTACTATGTAAGCATTTGAAAGTGTCTCTAAAAAATAAATGGTAAATGACTGGAGAACGATTTTCTTTCTCCACTACTACTAGAAAGTCTACTTCACCTCCATTGAACATTCCAACACTAAGAAAAGCTTTTAGAAGGATACGATTGCGGAGTTTCTCTTTAAGTATTCGCATGGAAATTTTCAGCTTATTCTTGAAAGTTTCTTTCGCTCTTTTATATTCTGCATAGTTTTCAGGAAAAACATCAAGGCACCATAAGAGTACCTCTCGTAATACTAAATAATGGGTCCGATAGAATTCTATTTTTGCTATATAAAAATATCTGCCACTTTTTTTCTCCACTCTTTACAGAGAAGGTAAAACCTGTGTCTGGATCATAAATGTCTGTTTTAGCACGAGTGACTATATGAACCTTCAATCCTATCGCCTACCCGAATTTTTTAGCATCTTCACGGCCTCTTTTTCTAACCTCCCTTGCTCTTTGAAAAGTCATTGCTCTTCGCCGCCTTCCCATAGCATATCATCTATTAGGTGGTCGTATTATCAGCAATTCTTTTTGTTTCTTTACATGGTTTCGGCCTTTTGCTGCTCTATTCTTTCCTATTCTGGTTTCTCCTTGTCCCATAGTATAATGTACAGGTATTTCTATGATTTTACACCAATCCTTGTACCATGCCCTTATAGTAGGGCAATCATTGTAGGAAAGGATAAAGCCACCTTTATGCTCTTTAAGTAAATTCAAAAGGGCACGATGGTCAAAATTATGATGGTGAATAGGGAAATTTCTTTGCGGATACAACCCTCTAAATAATGTGCTGTCAGGACCAAGATAATAAGGAGGGTCACAATAAAGAAAGGCTTCTTTATGCTTCGGTATGCTATCTCTAAAATCTGCACAGAAGACCTGAAGATTCTTTACGCAAAAGGTTCTTACTTTCTTTTTCATCCTTTCATACACGGCTTTTTTAGCATATACGGAAGACATCCAACCAAGAAATCCTGTACCATAAGAAAGGTTGTGATTAAAAAAGTAATAAGCAGCAAGCGTTATTTCGTCTAATACTATTTTTCCCTCCCAGTGTGCTTTAAGGATTTGTTTAACTTTGTTATACACTTCTTTTGTTGGCGATAGCGCTTCTAATTTCTGAGCTAATTCCTTAGGTTGCGATATTTGTACTTTCCAGTAGTTTATTAGAATATCAAAAACATCATAGCCGATGACAGGAATACCAAGTTCTTTTGCAATAGCAATCTCTACAGAGCCTCCACCCATAAAAGGCGATACAACGCTACGAATAGAACTGGGTAGGTGCTCTATGATGTAGCCTACTAATTGACTTTTACCTCCTGCATACCTCAAAGGCGAACCAAGATACCTTTTATACCCCCCTTTAGAAGCAGCTAATTGCTGAAGAAAAAAATGTTTTCTAAACGCTACTTCAGAAGAACAAACTTTACTTACGGATTCAAATAATGATAATTGTACGCCTTTCATTCCCGTGTTGTCTTTTATATTCGCTTCAAATTTAAGTGATTTAATAAACTTCTAAGTGGTAAAAACTGTGGAAAGAACCTTTGTGGGCAATATTAACATTCTATTCTCTTTTATCAGCAATTGTCGTTAAATGCTCAATGAAATGTTTCAGTGGTTTTAACCATTGAGGTGGCAAGGAAAAAGTAAGTTGGTTTTTTAAAGCGCGCTCAATCTCATTAGGTTTGAAAGGAGACTCAAAGGTATTCATGACCTTATACAGAGGGACTTTCTTGTAAAGGCTTTCTAAACAAGGCAATATAGGAAAATAAACTTCTATGTTGAGCAGCAGTGGCTGTTTCTGGTAAAGGTCCACCAAGGTGTGATAAGCTTTTTGCAAGGATTGGGGATGTTGTGCGAAGTTTCGCATCCATCGTGCTATAGGAAGGATACCGCGATGGCGTCTTGCCCAATGATAAGCATTCCTCCCAATGGTTTGTAAACTCTCTTCATCTTTCGTCAAAAGTGCTATAAGGAATGCAGCAATGTAACGCAAAAAAGGATGAAGATGCTTTTCTATAGCGTTTTCCATTTGTTTTAATTGCTGTTTAGCCTTTCCCAGAGCATTTTGTTGTAATGCTTGCCAAAAACTCACCATTTGATAACGCCATTGTACTGCAGCAGTACACAATGCAAGATGCTCTTTTAAGACTTTACTATAGACTTGACTTCTTTGCAGCTCCCCTTGCATAATCCACCACCATGCAATATCGCTATAAAGAAAAAAACGATGAGTGTCATTAAAAACCTCCAATGCTATGGGTAATAACGATTGAATAGCTTCATAATTTTTTGTTTCAAGCCCTAAGGACTTTCTAAGTCCTGTTTCAAAAAGTACATTCAAGAGCCGCAGGTAAAAACGTTGGTTTTTGAGTAGAAAATCTTTTTCAAAGGATGTTTGGAGAAGGGTTATCAGGGTGATAAAGTGGTGGATTAACCTATTAAAGGCTTCATAATAATGGAGGAGTGCTAAGCATCGTGCCCATTGGATGTATAGACGGACGATGTGTCCTGAGGTAAATGGAGCAGAAAGGGCAGAAAGTGCTGTTAAGAATACTTGCCAAAGGATGTTTTTTTGTTGTGCTTCTTGGATAGAAAGAGGTAAAAAAGGAGGTTGGTTTTCTAATAGAAAGCAGCTATAGGCGGAGGCTAAAGCAGCAGCAATATCGCTTTGTGCCATCTTTAATAATTGCGGAAAAGTGTGCGGGGAAGCCACCCCTTTCTGCAAAAGTTGAATAACAGCAGTGTTATAACGCTCACCAGGAGGCACATTCCACCAATAAAAGGACTCTTCCCAAGATGGCGTAGCAATAAAAAAATCACCAATTTCTGTACGAGGGAAAAGTAAAAGGCTTAACCAATTTATATCTAACTTCCCAGAGACCTGCCACTCCTGCGCTAAATGCTCAATGATGAAGCCTTCTACCGCCTTTCTTACTTGATTACGAACCCAACGAATAGAGCTAGTAGATAACTTTTTCCGAATTTGCCATGAACGTTCCGCCTTAACCATCTTTGTAGTATCCCGACCACAGGAAATTAAATGATGTAGATAATCATACTGCTGTTTAGAAAGTGTTTTTTTAGATAGCGAAAGAACGTATTTTCTCTCTTCGTCATTGAGCACTGCTAATAATAGGAACAGACGGGGAATTTGCATCTAAGAAAGGGAGTAGTACTTTTCTAACCACAATGCACCTTTATAGTAGCCTTTTTCCAATTTAGGGCGCACGTCTTCAAAAGCCGCTAAGGTCTCTTCTACTTCTTTTAAAGTGTGGGCAGCCGTTGGAATGATGCGAATTAACACCGTTCCTTTTTCAACAACGGGATAAATAACCCCTGAAACAAATATACGATAGTTTTCTCTTAGGTCAATAATCATGTTCGCTGCTTCTACTTCTTCTCCTTTCATGAATACGGGGGTGACAGCCGATTGGGTTTTTCCAATATCAAATCCGCGTTGTTTTAATCCTTGTTGGATAGCGTTAACAATTTTCCAGAGTTGTTCTCTGAGCTCTTTTCTTTCTCTTAAGAGCTCTAATCGTTTTAATGCGCCTTCTACCATTGCCATAGGCAGGCTTTTAGCAAAGATTTGGCTACGGGTGTGGTGTCTTAAAAAGTCTATGACGTATTTATCGCCTGCAACAAAAGCCCCTATGCCCGCCATGGATTTTGCAAAGGTTCCGAAGATAAGGTCTACTTTATCTTGTACGCCGAAGTGCTCTGCTACACCACGCCCATTAGGTCCCATAACTCCAAACCCATGGGCATCGTCTACTAACAAACGGAAGTCATAGCGGTCTTTCAAAGAAACAATCTCATCCAATTTTCCTAAGTCGCCGTGCATGCCAAAAACGCCTTCGGTAATGACTAAAATCCCTCCTTTGGTACGACGAACAATTCTTTGCGCTTTCTTTAAGCGGTCTTCTAATTGATTTATATCATTATGCGCATAGACAAAACGACGAGCAAACGAAATATTTACGCCATCTACGATGCAAGCATGAGAGGAGCTGTCATAGATAATCACATCTTTTCTATCAGTTAAAGCAGGAATGATGGAAAGCATACCTTGATAGCCGTAGTTAAGCAAGAAGGCATCTTCTTTTTGAAGGAAGTCTGCTAGGGCTTTTTCTAATTGTTCATGCAGTGCGGTGTGTCCGGACATGAGCCGGGAGCCCATAGGATAGGCTAATCCCCAGCGCTGCGCCGCTTCTGCATCCACTTTGCGCACCTCAGGATGATTGGCTAAGCCTAAATAGTTGTTTATAGACCAACAAATCACTTCTTTGCCGTTAAAAATCATTCGTGGTCCGATGGGACCTTCTAACTTAGGAAAGGTGAAATAGCCATAAAAAGGTGCATAGCGCCCTAAATCACTATGCATTCGCTCTTTTATCCGCTGAAAAATATCTTGTTGTGCCATAACGGGGCAAACTTAACAAAAACTCAAGGGAAGGAATAAAACAATTGTACCTCTTTAGCGTAAAATCGTTGCACTTGTTTAATTTGATGTAAAGGCACTAAGTTCAAAGCCCCCTCTTCATCTACTTCTTTTAAAATTGCTCTATAGAGTTCTCTTCCTCTAAGCACACCAACAACTCGTTGCCAACCTAAAAGACGTTCATGGTACAAATGCACAATCCTTTCATAAGCGCCCTCATGTAATAATTGATAATACTCAGCAATGGCTGATAACACTTGTTCCAGTACTTCTTCTACAGAAAACACTTGTCCACAAACTTGAAACAAAGAAATCGCACTTTTTTGTATAACTTTTGGAAAAGTTTCACTATTGATGTTTATTCCGATACCTACGACAGCGTTTTTTAATAGCGTGCGTTCCCATTGGTTTTCTATTAAGATACCTGCGACTTTGCGACAACCTATCAAAACATCGTTGGGCCATTTTAAGTAAACAACATGTTTTCGTTTTATGCATTCAACAACGGCTTTTTGAACTCCTAAGGCGACCGTCATAGAAAGTAAAAACAATTGATGTGCTGCTAAAAAAGTGGGTTTTAGCACTATGCTCATAGCTAAATCTTTCCCCCTTTGGCAACACCATGTGGTTTGTTGTTGACCATACCCTTGAGTTTGATGTGTAGTATAAAGAACAAATCCTTCAGGTAAATCTTTACTTTGAAGTTGTTGGACTAAAATCTTGTTGGTTGAGGTTGCTTGTTCTAAGAAGAATTTACGAAACTGCATTAAGCAGTCGTTTAATGAGGATTGTAGTGATTCCTGTGATGGCAATAGCAATAGGAATGCTGGCAATAAGCACTACCCACATCCATTGATTAGACTGGGGTAAATATTTAATATGTGGCGTTGTGGGGTTCCCTATTAAAGGGCTTTCATGAAAGCCAGCAACAATTAAACCGAGCCAGAAGATGATAAGTCCGATATTGAACAAATAAAAGAAAGTGATACTTCTTCGGCGCTGATGTTCACTCAATAAAGGTTCTGAAATATAAAACAAGGAAGCTAATAAAATGTGGGTATTGATGCCTATGGTGGTTCCCATAGAGTGAGCAACGACTAAATGGGTACCATGGGCATAAAGATTAACAGCAGGAATAGAAATCGCAATGGCTAAAAGCAGGTTTAAAAATACCCAAATATCACCTCCGATTAAATAATAGCGATAAGGCGAAGGACCTTGAAACCGAGGAGGGAAACGATACCAATCCCATAGCAGTTTACCTAAGACAATTAGTTCGGTCATGCTGATGAAGTAAGCTAAGGTTTTAATCCATTGGTAAGTAGGTACGGGGTAGATGTGGTGTGCCCATCCCATGATGAGATTCGCTAACCCAATAAGGTAGAGTGCATAAGCGGTTTTACTGCAAGCATAGCTGCGAAATGCTTCTGGACGTGTGGCTAAATAAAGTGCGGTTCCATAAACCATCATATTCCACGAGCCGACTAAGGAACCATACGCTTTCCATTGGACTGTAATGTCTCGCAGAACGGTTTTTCCAAAAAAAGGTAGGGTCCATAAGTAGACTTCTGTGAAGGTGTATAGGAAGAACAAAATTCCTGTTGCCCACATCCAAAGATAAAGGGGCCATTCTAAAAGGCATTTTTCTTGTTTGTAGTTCCATGCAGCCTTAAAAGTGTTCCATGCAAAAAGGAGCCATAGGACGGCGATGCCGATTGCTAAAGGAGGAGGAAACGCCCAATATTCTCTGCCACCATAGCGATTTAAGAAATAACTAAGCAGAATAATACCTCCTAAAAGCACATAACCCCACAAATGGATTTTTAATAAAATCGGTTTATAGTTTCCTTGGGTTTCTTTTTGGATATAGTGATAGACGCCTCCGATAGCTGCAGCGAAAATCCAGGCGACGACTAAGGTTACATGCATGGCTCTTAGCATGCGAAAGGGAAGAATGTCTTTTAAGTGCTCGGGTAATAAATAGCTCCATAGTCCTAAGTGTCCTATCCATACGCCAGCGCTCAGGCATAAAAGGGCGACGATAAAAAAGTGCCGATACGTCCTAGTAGTGGAGGTAGTAGTCTCCATACCACTGAATTTTGTATTCGTCTTTTTTTAATGGAAAGCGACCTGAGCTATCTACGGCTTTTAAGAAGGCGACAACAGCTTCAATTTCTTCTTGGGTTAATCCTAATCGGGGCATGCGTGCCGTACCATATTGTAAAATCGTCTTCACATACGCCTCACCACTACGACTAATCACATTCGTTAAGTCCGGTCCCATAAATCCCCCCAAACCATATAACTGATGACAAGCAATGCAATGATACTTTTGAAAAACTAATTTTCCTTGATAGGCTTTATCGCTTAGTAAACGCTCTCGCTTTGGAAAAGCGCGGTAAACTTGCCAACTGTAGCCAAACATGAAAAGAAGAAAAAGAAATAATAAGAAAAAGACGCGTTTGGCTTTCATAGCAGCGACAAAGAAAAGAAAAACTGCTATATTTGCCTTGCCATGGGACCGATTTATGATTTCTTAACCATAGATAACAAATACTACACCGTCTTAGTTGTCTTTGCTGTTATATGGATTGGAATCTGGCTACATGTGTGGTGGATTATTAGAAAATTAAAACGTTTAGAACGTTATTTTGAGGAGAAACGATGAAGATAATCGGCTTGAAGCGGTTGACTATGATGATAAGAGTGACGAGGTAATTGAATGAAATAATAAAGCGTTGCACATACAATATAGAGGTCTAATCGCAAACAATGTTTTTTTAAATAGACAATATCCCAGTCAAGGCGGTGTTTCCAGCAAAGGGCATTGCCTCCTTTGATTTGAGAAAGTCCAGTTAAACCCGGTTTTAATAAAAATCGTTGGCGGTGCTTAGGGCTATAAAGAGGCAAATATTGATGGGGTAGTGGTCTTGGACCGATAAAGCTCATTTTTCCTGTAACGATATGCCATAGTTGGGGAATTTCATCAATGTGGTAACGCCGTAAAAAGTCTCCTAAGCGGGCAGCAACAGAATGATTTGGATAAAGGGTCTTTAGCTTCCACATCAAAAAAGGCACTTCATTCTTTCCTGTACGGAGTTGAAAAAAGAAAGGAGACTCCTTAGACAAAGCCCACAATACCAGAC
>WFXK01000275.1 GCA_015490695.1 Bacteroidota bacterium
CGTCAGATGTGTATAAGAGACAGCAATAACGCCACTAAAACAATCTTCCCTATCTTCGCCATCCCACCTCTTCAATAAAGCAAAAATATGACCATAATCCCTAATAGCTTCCAAGTGCAGGCAAAAGCGACAAAATGGCTTACTTGGAAACACCCCCAACAACTCCCTACATTGCTAAAACCCTATCCTTGGCAAACGATTAAAATCCTCGGCGAAGGTACCAACATACTACTACTTAAATCCTTATACCACGAACCTATTATCCAAAGCCATTATAAAGCGCTCCATTATAAAATCACCAAGGATGAGGTCCATCTCTTCGTTGGAGCAGGCTACCATTGGGACGATTTAGTACAATTTTGCGCTCGTCAACACTGGTGGGGAATAGAAAACTTAAGCGCTATTCCTGGAAGCGTCGGCGCAGCCCCCATACAAAACATCGGCGCCTACGGAAGCGAAATCAAAGAAGTGCTTACAAAAGTCCTTGTCTATAACCTAAAAAAACAAACCTTCCAATGGCTTAAAAACCAAGATTGCCAATTCCAATACCGAGATAGCTTGTTCAAACAACTAAATCCTAACCCCTTTTTGATTGTTGCCGTCTGTCTTCAGCTCTCTACAAGATATCGCCCCAATCTGTCGTATAAAGACCTAAAACACTACGCAGAACAATATCTTACGCCTCCCTACACCCCTTATCAAATTGCCCAAGCAGTAAGAACAATCCGGGCAAAAAAACTTCCTGACCCCACTCAATTGGGGAACGCTGGTAGCTTTTTTAAAAACCCTTTGCTCACCCAACAACAATTCACCCAATTAAAACAACGCTTCCCCTCTATACCTTATTTTAAAGAACAAACTAAATACAAAATCCCTGCAGCGTGGCTAATAGAAAAAGCAGGATTAAAAGGTATTCGTAAAAATGGCGTTGGCACTTATCCAAAACAACCTTTAGTGATTGTTAACTATCATGCTCACAACGGAAAAGCGATTTACAACTTCGCGATGGAAATTCGTAAAAAAGTATATGAAGCTTTTGGAGTGTGGCTGGAGCTAGAAGTTAGGGTCTGGGAATAAATATTAGCTTCCAACTTTAAAGACTAAATTGTAACCACTGTCAAAGCATTCTAAAGTTAAATTTGTGAGAAAAATGGCTTATGAAGCAAGTGGCATCCTGTTGCTGGTGGCTTGTTACTATCACCTACGCTTACTTCGTTCCTAATCAAGGACAATGGCAAGATGAACAAATCTGGTTTAGAGCAGAAGAAAACGGCTTTATCATAGAAGTAACAGCTAAAGGGTTGCGTTTCCGATGGCTATCTTTCCAAGAAAAAGAAGAGAAAGGCTTTTATCACAACCTATACCTTTACTTAAAAGACGCTTCTTTGAAAAAAGAACGAAGTATTGTTTCCGAACAAGCACAAGGCTATTTTAACTACATTTATCCGTGGTGTCGCCTATATCAAGTTCGCCAATATAAACGGCTTGAAATAAAAGAGGTTTATCCCGGCATTGACTGGGTTCTTTACAGCAACGAAAAAGGATTTAAGTACGAATTTGTTGTTCATCCTGGTGCAGACCCCGGTCAGATACGTTTGTGTTATCATAGCAAAGGGGTTCCGATGATAGAAAACGGCAATCTGCGTTTTGATACACCTTACGGGACACTTACAGAAATGGCACCTGTGAGTTTTGTGAATGGAGAGCGCATAGAGAGTTATTATCGTATTTTAAGTATAAAACCTTTATCTTCTGAGGGTTATGAGACTGAAGTAATGATAGTTGTTGGGGATTATGACCGAAGTAAGCCATTGGTGATAGACCCTCCGTTGTGGTGGGCGACGTTTTTCGGTGGCGGTGGATTGGACGGTGCACAATGCGCAACAACGTTAAACAATGGTGACTTTGTGGTTTCTGGTTACGTTACTTCTGGTGATTTGCCGCTGCAAGACCCCGGCTCAGGCGCTTACTTTGACGGCGCACTAAATGGCTCCTGGGATGTTATGATTGTACGCTTCAATAACAACGGTGTACTGTTGTGGTCTACCTATTACGGCGGCAGCGACAAAGAAGAAGCTTACGACGTTACACACGATAGCAACGATAATATCTTCGTCGTTGGCTATACCCGCTCTGCAGACTTTCCTTTACAACCGTGGGGTAGTGCTTATTTTGATAATGTTCAAGCAGGTCCTACAGATGATGAAGGGTTTGTTGCTCGGTTCAATAACCTTGGACAACTACAATGGGCAACCTTCGTTGGTGGTGATGACGGCGACGAAGAACTCTACCACGCAGCAATAGATGCTAACGATAACCTCTTTGTCGTAGGCTACTCCGATGGCATTGACTACCCCATAGCCTCTTCAAGCGGCAGCGCCTACGTACAAGGCTATATGGATAGAAGCGACTGGGTAATCACTAAGTTTGATGCCTCGGGACAAATGATTTGGTCCACTTACTACGGAGGACTTGACCGAGAAGAAGCCACAGGAATCGCCATAGACCCTATCACACAAGCGATCTACGTAACGGGATGGGTAGAATCAACCGATTTTCCTGTTTTTAATCCAGGAGGAGGAGCTTTCTTCCAAGGCACTAACGCAGGCGGCAGAGACATCGCCATTGTAAAGTTTGCTAACGACGGTACAAGGTTATGGGCAACCTACTACGGAGGAAGTGGCGATGAAGACCGAAGAGCCGTTTCAACCATCGTAGATGACCTACAAAATTGCTTTGTTACGTTCAAAACAGCTTCTTTTGATGTACCAACCCAAAATGCACCAGGGGCTTATTTCCAAGGGAGTCTTGCAGGCGCCAGCGATTTCTTTATCATTAAGTTTGACGCTGTTTTGCAACGCGTCTGGGCAACCTACGTGGGCGGTCCCGACGTAGAACACGTAAGAGCTTACGATAACCTAACCAAAGACAATTGTGGAAACATCTATATTACTTTCTCTACTCGCAGTAGCAGCGGTTTACCCTTAGTCCAACCCTGTGATTACTCCTCAGGAGGGTATTTTGATAACACCTACAATGGTGGCACAGATGGTTCCGGTAATCCAGGCTACGACATCTTCTTAATGGTTATCAATAGCAGTGGAGGTATTGTGTGGAGTACCTACTTTGGCGGTGAAGGCAGTGACTTCCATGAAGCACCAGAAGTAGATATTAACGGCAATTTGTTTTTAACAGGGGAGTGGACCGCGCCCAATGAACCAACCTATCCTTTGACAGACCCTGGTGGGGGCGCTTATTACGACCCTACTTATAATGGTCCTCCTATTGGAGGTGGCCCTCCTTCCCCGCACGATAGCTACATGGCAAAGTTTCTCTATGCCCCCTGCCTCTGCGGCGTAATGAGCAGCTCAAAACTCCACCTCAAAGCAACATTACAAAACCATTACGTCCAACTCCAATGGGAAAATCCCCAAAAAGAAGATGGGATTTATGAAATTCAAAAAAGTAAAAACTTATACACATGGCAAACCATCCACACAACCTACGCTCCCTCAGGCACCCTTTATGATACTTTGTTAGAAAAAGGAAAATACTACTACAGAGTACACTTTCGCACCATGAGCGGAGAACAACACTTCTCTAACATCGCTGTCGTAGAACTCAAACAAAAGCCTTGGTGGATGCAACTAAAACAAAATCAACTTATAATTTACACCAGCAAAGAAGATGAGTTTATACTTTATGATTACACGGGGAAGGCGCTTGCTTCCTATCGGCTTAACGCAGGTCTACATAGACTACCTTTTACTTTCCCTTCGGGAATCTATTTACTTCGTCAGCGCTCTACAGCAGAAACCAAAAAACTCCTTCACTTTTAATGTACCAACAAAGTAAAAAGCTTATACCATTGACCACTAACTTTAACACTTAATTTTCAGATTTCCCTCCTCATAGAAGCTCATAGCCCTTTCTAGAAGTAACCATCTCTCATGGCGAGGTTCATAGGGAATCCTGTCTAGCGTTACACTAAAAAACAACAAACGTTATATTAAGAAGTATTGTGTAAAAGGCAAGCAATACCTCTGTAGGCAAGTGCTATGAAGGAAGAATATAAAAAACAAAGTTAGCAGATCAAGGAACCTTAAAACTTATGCGTATTACAGGAGTACCAACAAAAAATGTACTTTGACCTTAGAAAATAACGAAATCACTTCAGAGGGGAAATAAAAAGGAACAAAAGAAGAAAAAATTACTTTTGAATTCTCACAGGCATTCTGCACAAACAAAAGTGTCAAATCTGGCAACAACTTTTAGTGTATGGTTGAAGCTAGAAGTGTGGGTTTGGGAGCGAATAGATAGAGACTTTAAGAAGTAACGATTACTTTGTATGTTTGCAATAAGTCATATCAAGAAAAAGTTTCAGAAGAAATAAATCCCATACTGAGAACAATAAAAAATATTAAAGTGCATTACTATGCTTGCTGATTTTTAGGTGTTATGGTAAATCGTTCTATTTTTTTAAGCCACGAATAATAGCCGTTTAGGAAAGCTTGGGTTTCCATAATTTTTTTTCCTGAGAGCTGTAGGCGTTCAATCTTAAGCCAGCCATCTTGACAAGCGACTAAAAGTCGTTTTTTTTCTATTTTTAAAGTACCTGGCAGGGCAGTAGACAGAGGTTCATCGGCTATAGTGGCAAAATAGATTTTAATAAGCCGATTTTGAGCGTAGGTGTAAGCCCCGGGAAAAGGAGACAATCCTCTTAGATGGTTATACACTTCCACTACTGATTTATGCCATGGAA
>WFXK01000276.1 GCA_015490695.1 Bacteroidota bacterium
CTTTTTTTGTTGGAAACTTAAGGAAACTTTCATAGTTTCCGTAGTTTCCTAAAAAGAAAGGTCTCACATTCGCTTGGCAAACACAATAGTATTTCCACAGACAACCACATCTCTCATTGTTTATTCACATAAAACGCTATACCTTTGTAAACAAAACCCCAAGGCAAAATAGAAAACTACGCCAATGAATAAGGAATTAGCTGAAATCGTTAAACTATACGCGACAACCTCAGATAAAGAATTAAATGCTTACCTTATTGGTAAATCCAAAAATACCCTAATGGCAGTACTCGTAGACCTAATTACTATGTATATTAACGATAAAAATTCTTCTACCCTGCGAGAATTCATTACAGTAACCATTGCTGGCTATCAGCACACTGAAGGTAAAATTGGATACAATGGCTATAAACAAAATGTTTACGGAAAAGCACTAAAGTGCGAAGCCAAACCCAAAAACATAAGAATAGGTGGTAAACAAAAACTAAACGGAGGAGGAAATTTTACTGATTATACTCACGAGCGTTTGGAAAGGGATTTAAAAGAAAACTTGCACGTATTAGTCAGCGGATTTGTAGAAGGAAAGCTAATATATATTTTAGAGTTTCCCTTCCAGTGTGATTCGTTTGTAAAAAAACTAAAACGGCAGTTAAAAAGACGTTTTCCCGAAGGGGATATTACAGGACAATTTTTACGAAGCGCTAGCTTTCACTATAAGGATTTCATTGATTGTAAAGACCTAAAAGTAGTATTTTGCCTTCCAAAATCAGAACTAAGGAAGTACAAAAAGTATATAGTCAAGCATTTTTATAACTTTTTAATCCAAGTTGCGCCCGATGATACAAGCCTTCATTGATAAAGTATTCTGCGGGGATGCTTTAGAGATTTTAAGAAAGCTCCCAGATAATAGCATAGATATGGGAGTAACCTCTCCTCCTTACAACAAAGGGGAGAACAAAAAAGGTTGGTTAGTAAACAAGGTTGTTTACAAAGGGGCAACAGATAATTTGCCCGAAGAACAATATCAAAAAATACAGATAGAGGTCTTAAATGAACTTTACAGAGTTATAAAACCTGGGGGTTCGTTTTTTTATAATCATAAAATCCGATGGGAGAGGGGAAGGATGTTGCATCCGATGGATTGGTTAAGAAAAACCAAATGGGTGATTAGACAAGAGATTATTTGGGATAGGATGATAGCGGCAAACTTAAGAGGATGGCGTTTTTGGCAAGTAGATGAACGCATTTATTGGCTATACAAACCCAAAGACAATCATCTTATAGGAGAAGAATTAAAATCTAAACATGCGCTTTTAACTTCTATTTGGCGATTTGCTCCAGAACAAAACAATCCCCATCCTGCTCCCTTCCCAATTGAACTACCAGCGAGAATCATTTATTCTATTATGGATGAAAAAAAAGGGGGCATTGTCATAGACCCTTATTGCGGTAGCGGTACTACGCTCGTTGCAGCAAAAATCTTAGGGCAACACTATATTGGCATTGACCTTTCTAAGGATTATGTAGCCTATAGCATTCAAAGATTGGAAAAATACAAGGAAGAAATCCCCAAGGTAGAGGGCGAACTATCTAAACACGTTGTAAGAAAAACGTTTAAAGAAAGAAAAGAAAGAGGTGAGTTCGTTGGACGATATAGAAAAAAAAGTGTTGAACTATCCTCTTCGTCGTTGTTTGAAGAGTGAATGAAGTTTTATATAGGGATTTGGATAACGTTTTGTATTCTTATGACCATAAGTAAGGAAGCACGGTATGATTTTATTGGAAGCTAAGAGGAACTTTTGGAGTTCCCAAAGAGAGCAGCATGACGCTACCAACTACCACGCTGTAAGGATTTTTGACGTTGCTGGAGTTTGTGTGTGTAGTCCGCAGTTTTTGCGCTGCTTGTGTTTTTAGGCTATGTGCGTCATTCCGAGCGGTAGCGAGGAATCTCAGTGCGGATTTTTTCTGGGGTGCCTTTTTGCCGGAAACTTAGGAAACTTTTAGCGTTTTCGGAGTTTCCAAGGAGATGCCTCGCGTTCGCTCGGCATGACGCTGCTATCTCCACCCCTGCAGGAGATGCTGGTTGTCATTGGATTTGTGCGTACAAGATTGCAGTTTTTGCGTCATTTGCGCTTAGGTTATGTGCGTCCTTCCACTCGTGCGCGTCATTCCGAGCCGAAGGCGAGGAATCTCAAGTACAGATTTTTGCAAGTACCTCTCTGATGGAAACTTAAGGAAACTTTTAGAGTTTCCAAAGAAATGCCCGACTTTACTTCAGCATGACACTACAACCGCTACGTTGTCAAATCCAACACCTATGCATACGCAAAACAAAAAACCTTAAAACAACTCATAATTTGTTTTTCTCAAGGCAAAAAACTATTTTCGCGATGGAAACCTAATCCCCATCATGGCGTTTCTTGAAACTACTCAAAACACTTCATTGGATGCTGTATGGTATAA
>WFXK01000277.1 GCA_015490695.1 Bacteroidota bacterium
CACAAGGTATCTACCCACAAATCGCACCAAACAAACTTCAAACCATAGTTAAGCGTTAACTTTTTGCGGAGAAACCTGTAAGGATACCTTCCCCAAAACCCTTCTAACACTGCTGTGTCTTCCTTTATACGGAACCAAGCAAAGGGATGTTCTGCTGGGTTCAAAAAACGATTACGATAATAAGTCCAGTACCTGCCATGGTACACCCGAACATAAATTCTTCCGTTTCGACCAAATACTTGGTGATTGCCAAAGGGATTAGAAATGTAGGGAGGAGCATACGAGTGATAAAGATTTTTTAATCCTGTTGGATTTACTTGGTAAATGCCGCCGTGGATGAGGAGTAACCGCCGTTGGTAGTAATATAATCCATGTACACTTATAATCTCCATAGGCGTCCGAGCTAAGCTGTCACAAGCAAGCCGATAATCTTTATGCTGTTTATTACACTGCAAAACAATTATAGCAGTATCTTCATAGCACCGAATCTTTTGTTCAAATATTCTTCGCCAAATAGAAAGGAGACAATGGTCATTATAGACACGAATGATTTTTCCCTCATTACGAAAGTTCAAGGTATCTATTTGATAGTAATAGCCATCGTCTATTGGGAGCTTATTCCAGAAAAGCTGCCACAGCAGTAACGCTATCATTCTGGAGTGGTTTAGTCCTTAGGATAATTAATGCTCTGTAAACAAATGTGCATGAAGGTACCTCTTCCCCTACATCACCTCGGGTTACACAATCAATCTTCACCTGAGGCAATATTGCCATTGGGACACAAAGATAGTTTTTAGTAGTCATTTAAGTTAGCGACCTGGAAAGTTCTTTTATTTTTGAACTTATACGATAAGTCCGAGGATGCGCTATACTAAGAGGGTGTTACTCTTCAAAGCGATGAACCCTACGATGCTTTCGGTCTAAGAAATAAAGACTTCGTTTTGTTAAATCGTAACCAACGTATTGCCATGAAGAGGGGATGGGGATTGCTCCAATATGTTTACCATCGGCTTTGTCATGAATCCATAACCACCATTTATCTTCCCACAAGACCCCTCCATAAATCCAAGTGGAATCTATCATCCACAAATCATACTCCTTGGGAACATAGTAGCAAGCAACTTGTAAACCTTCAGCATTATAGACATACAAAGAATCATGGCAGTGAAACTTAATATAAACTCGTTCTTTCTCCCGTAATGTATCAACGAAAATGGAAGCATAGAAGGATGGTACGTTGCGACGTTTAGCGTTAAAAACACATGAAGGATATTTTCCGAAGCTGCTAATAAAGAATAAGGAATCACTTACCATTCCTAATTTCCAAAAAGGTTTTTGAATGTATTCGGATTTAATGCCATAGGGATAGAAGACTTGTACATAGAGCTTCTTCTTTTTTCCTATATGTTGTCCTTTACCTCGGTTAGTAATCAATGCGTAGCGTTCATTGCAAGGTACTTTGTAGTTTCTTTGAAAACTAAAAACACCATTTTTGCTAAAAACCTTTATATCCCATTCTATTAGTAATACGATTGTTGATAACAATAGTGGGCGTAGTGCCATAGTATTTCCCATCTAGCGTAGTCATTGCAGTAATGCTTCCACATATTTGTTAAAGTATCCCATCGGTATTGCCATTGAAAGGTTTGCTGTTTTTTGTTTAAGTCGTAGATATAAACACCAATTTGCGTATGGGTGCCTTCTCCTTTCTCTTTTTGTATTGCCAATACGTTATTACCTCTAATGAAAAGGAAGAAAGCTTTATGGGATTCAGAAGGTAAAAACAGCGTGTCTATCTTCCACCATAAGCAGCACGGCAACCACAGCCATTGCATACTGCTATTTCTCTTTGTTAGGAAAAATCTTTAAGCGATAAACTTGTATGCGTGGTAAAAAAATAGGTTCTTCTTTCTTATCAGCAAAATAGATGCAACCTTCATACCAATTGTATCCTATAGAAACCCAGTGTCGTGGGATAGGAATAATGCCTAAAAAATCGCCTGTGTGTTTATCATGAACTATTACGTAGCGTTTTATTTGTTTTTTCTTTTTTCGCTTCCGTTTCCCTTCATTTTCCTCAAATACTCCCCAGTAATCTTTGTAGAAACCGTAAACAAAATTGCTATCTACCATTATCAGACGATAAGAATGAAATATCCAAAAATGTTGCACGTATCCAGTTGAAGGCTCATAAACGTACAGACTATCGCAATACCCTGGTTTTATGTACAGTCGTTCTGGTTGTGATAACGTATCTATAAACAGGGTGGTTTGTGTAACAGGCGTTTTTTCTTCACACGGGATGAAGGATAGAGAAACCACCTTCTCTATCCATCGGTTGTGTGTTTTAATTAAGGTTAAAAGTTTTAGTTCTTTTGTTAGTGTATCTTTTATAAGGAAGTTCAAGGAGCCATCACGGCGAAAGGGCTGATGAGTGGAAATAATGTCTCTTTCTTTCACTTTATTAGAGCAACAGCGCCCCCCTGTAGGGTATTGCCATAAAATTTTGCCTTGGTTATTGACCAAACAAATCTTGAGACAAGTTTCTCCTACTATCCAATCATTTCCCCAGAAGGCATCAAAACTAAATGGACAATCGTTCTTAAATGGCAAACCCGTAACACAAAAGACACACTCCTTTCTTTCAAAGAAGCAAGTAAAGAATATTATCTCTTTCTTTGTAAATACATGAAAATTTAGCGTCGTGTTGTAATTAAAGATGGTGCTTAGCAAAGAATGAAAAAGTACATCTTCTTTTTTAACGTTGTTAGATAGACAAGAAAGAGTGAAGAAAAACAGCAAAGTATCTATTTTCCATAGCATGGTGTGTTATTTACATCTTATTGCAAAGCACGTTTTGTTTTTTTTACCGAATCCAACAGCAACACCACACCAACCACTACCACCTGTCTTACTCTCTGTCACACAATGACTGATTCCTTCAGACTTAAGTTCTATGCAATCA
>WFXK01000278.1 GCA_015490695.1 Bacteroidota bacterium
AGGTCCATGATAGCGATACCTGCAGCATTAGCGATTTGTTGCATAGAGCCTCCTAAGCAATAGGTGATAGCACCTGCACCCATGGCTGCTGCTGAGCCTGTTTCTGCTTGACAGCCCCCAACAGCCCCCGCTACTGACGCCCTACGAGCAATAATGATGCCAATCCCACTGGCTACTAACATCCCTTCATAAATACGACGGTCATCTAAGTTATGAACCTCCTGCAAATGGACTAAAATTCCTGGTAAAATCCCTGAAGCACCCGCTGTAGGTGCTGCAACAATTCTTCCCATACAACTATTAACTTCCTTGGCTGCCAAGGTTCTATAAATCAATTTCTTAAAAGATTCATCTAAAACATTGATTTTACAGGCTTTTACCCGTTTTGCCCCATCATGAATCATGCCACTGCGAGAACGCATCGGTTGTGTAAGTCCTGTTTCTATTGCTTCTTTCATTACCATGTACGCTTTTTCTAAATGTTGCCACACTTGTTGTTCTTCATGCCCTTTTTGAAAGCGCTCATATTCCATTACCGCCTCCCAAGGCGCTAATTGATGCTGTTCACAATACGTAATCCAATTTTGAAAGCTATCTAATACGAATCCCATTACTTATACGGCTTTGGCGGGTCTTTTTCAGGGAGCGGAATGGAACCTGGAATCCCTAATTGCGGGAATTCTTTCCTCAAGGGATAATACTCAAAATCTTCAGGTAAATACATTCTTCTTAAATCGGGATGGTTTTTAAAGCGGATACCCATCATATCATAAACTTCCCGTTCATACCAGTTTGCAGCGGGCCACAATGAAACTACCGATTCCACCTCAGGATACTCTCCCGTCAAACGACTCTTCACACGAATACGCCGATTCGTATCTAAATTCACAATATTGTAATGAATCTCAAATCGTTTTTCATCAGTATAGTGGTCTACAGAAACGATGTCCACTAAGTAGTTAAAGCCTTCTTTTTCCTTTAAATATTTTAATAGCGGAAAAAGGTGGGCTTCGTCTACGACAATGGTTAATTCTCCTGCATAGGTTTGAAACTGAATGCTTGCTTCTGGGACGTTTTTTTGAAGTTGTTCAATAAACTTTTTGGCTTCTTCACTACTTATGGGTTTCATAAGCTTTATAGTGATTTAAGTTTGTATACCAATTTAGCAGGTGATTTATCTCCTCAAAAGTAAGGATTTTTTCTTTTTGCAGAAAGGCGGTTAATTGGAAGAAATCTACCAATGGAGTGGGGTTTAATACTTTTGGTGCAAGTCCATAAGAAAAGATACAGAGGGTTTGTTGTACTTTAGCGTGTTGTTCTTCAATAGCTTTTAGGGCTTCTAAGGCGCTTTGTCCTGTAGAGAGCACATCTTCTACAAGGATGACTTTTGCTTCTTTTGGGCATAAGCCTTCAATGCGTTGTTGTTTTCCGTGGGATTTAGGCTGTTTTCTAACGTAGAAGAAGGGTTTTTCTAAGGTATGGCTTAGCAAAGCGCCCCATGCAATCGCTCCTGTCGCAACCGCCGCTATATGGCTAAACTCCTGTGTAATTGCAGCAGAAAAGAAACGTAAAACCATAGAACGTACCTCAGGAAAACTTAACAATAAACGACTATCTACGTACATGGGCGCCTTTATCCCGCTACTCCACTGAAATCCATCTTCAAAATTAAAATGGATTATCCGATGATGCCACAATAATTGCAATAGCTCCATCGCTAACGTTTCTTTAAGATGTACTGGGAGAATCGTTGTATATATTGGTCTTTAATCTCGGGAGTGCATTCCATAAATAGCAATTGCGGTTTATCTTTATCGGGCTCTTTACCTTGGCTTTTCTTTACCTGATCTGCAACAATCTCATTATACTCATCATACGATGCAATCGTTCTTACATACACGTCCATGAGTTCAAAATAAATCCAGTTGTTGTCATCCAATTCCAGATAGATACGCAGGGTATCGGGCATACGGCTTTTATTAGGCAGCACAATTCCTTGAGCATACTCTATCTTAGCATTGACTTTTTTATTGAAGGAGTGACCTGCAATGCCGATGAGTCCTACGGGTTTATGGCAGTAAAAGGCTTTGTTATCCCAGTCAAAGTGGAATTCTACGTCGGTTAAGAAGAAGGTTACGGGGAGGGCTTCGGCGAACTTTACTGCACCAATCAATGCTGCTCTTTGAGCTTGTGCTAAAAGTTTTCGTACGCGCTTTTCTGAAGGGTCGTCCCTATCTATTAGCTCTGCTAAAGCAGACTGCGTAACAGGATGGGCAAAATCAATATCCTCAGCATTCATAATCACTGAACTAAACTCCTTAGCAAAGGCTTGCATCAAATCTTTGGGTAATCCTTTCACGTTTAGAGCTAACGTCCAACGAGTGTATTGTTTGTAATCTTTTTGTTCTTCTACGAATCTACCGCTGACTTCCAAGGTAGCAATATCGGGATGGATGTTAAAAGGAATATGGAAGTAACCTTCGGCACTGATGACGTAAGTAGAGTCGTTATAGGTAACGACATTACCTCTTAGGCGTTTTTGTTCTAAGCGTTCTCTTGGACCGATACGAAAGGCTTTTAAGGCCCTATCAAAGGTCAAACCGCCTTCGGCTAATAAAACATCTTTATCGCCTTTTTTATCTTTTCTAGGCATTAAAAAGTTACAGTAGTAGCGTCTACGCATTGGAATGTAATGTACTCCAACGGTTAATTGTTCGCCTGCTTTGTTCTTAGGATTTTTTACAGGAATGAAAATAGAATCGGGATTGACAACATCAGCAAAAGTAAACCACGTTTTCCTAAAGAAAGGATTAGAAGACTGGATTTTAACTTCTCCGTCAAAACGTAAAAAGCGGCGTTTACCTAAGAGCTCTACTTGGTCGCGGAAAAAGATACGTTCTGTGATTAAGAAATTATCTTCTTCATTGATTTGAGCGATGGCATACGTTGTTGTGTCAGAACGTACTGCTATGGATTCAAAATGAATGTATTGGGTGTCGCCGTTGATGACAATATAAGGGTATCGTCCTGATGCCTTGTAAGAGATTCCTGATTCAACGCTTACTTCAGCGTTAACAATCGTATGCCAATGTTTTCCTGGGGGAATTGCGATTTTAGCATTGTGTAAAGTGGGAATGTGTCCATCAGGAGCAATTTCTAATTGTCCTTGAGCAGGATAAATCACAGCGTCTGCAACTAACAAAGAATCCACCCCTGTAAGAGAAACCTGTTTTAGTTTCAAATCTATAACGGCTGTGTTGGTCATGAATTTTAATCCGTGTTTCTGTTTGTCAGTACTTTCTATGTAGTTTTCGTTTTGATAAGCCTTATGGGCGTTCAACACGATTTTTTGGAATTGTCTATTATAGTTACCTTGTCCTAAGGTGGTGCGATATTGTTGTTGGGGTAAATAGGTATTGGCTTTACCGGGGGTAGTGGTCACAAAAGTTGCGTTGTGATTTCTAACATCATAGTGGACGTTATGTTTATAAGCAACAAAGTATTTTTTTGTGGTATCGGCTGTATCTGCAATAGCGAAGGTTGCGATAGAAGCGTCAAAGTCTTTTTCTTTAAAGGTGATGTGGCTTCCTTTAACAATCACTTCATTGAGTTGGATAGTTCCGTCAGCAACAATGCCTTCAGGGGTGATTTCCATTCTTCCCATAAAGAGGGCTTCGCCGCCATATAGGCGCATAGGTGCATCTATGGTCTCAACGATTAAACGTTCTTTGTAGGGATACCATTTGTATTTTAATCGTTCTGCTTCTATATCGGGAAAAGAAGCGCTTCCATACGTACCCACTTTTACCGAAAACTTCCGCGTGGTTGCCATTACAGAATCAGGATGGAATAAAAAGGTATCGCTTTCCGCTGTTGTAGATAAAAAGGTCAATGTGCCATTTCCATGAAAACCGTAGCTGTCCATCGTTATTTCATTATAGAACCTACCTTTCCCTTCATAAAGTGGTACACCTTCTTCTGGAAGTTTTTCATGAATCCCATAGGTACCATCGGCTACAGGTTTTAAGGTATCTCTGAAACTGGGCATAATAGGCTCACAGTTAAATTTCCCTTTTAGTTCAAAACGACTTAGGTCAAAAGTTTCTAAACTATCTAAAACAAATGGGTCTACTTGGAAGTTAATAACGTCTGGGGTGTAAACACCACCCTGAATAGAAGAGTCGCGCCAATATACGTACGCATAAGAATAGCAATCAAAAACGGGGTATTCATGAAATGGTTTTTTACCGCTTTTGTTGTTTGGTTTATCAATATAAAGGGCTCCTGTAAGTCCTTCTAATTTTAATCGTTTCAGTGCTTGTGTTAACTTAGGATTTCGCTTTGGGTTGAAATAAGGGTCTCTTTCGGGAAAGAACTTTAATGAATCAATAGAGTCACAATAGACCTTAAATTCTACGTAATCAAAATGATATTTCTTAGTTCCATGGGCATACAAATTGATTTTGCCTGCTAAAATAACACCTCCGAAGTCTAAAGAGCGGTTTTGTCCGACAATCAGTTTTGCTTTTTCTGGAAAAACTTTTACTTGTTGCGAATCAGAAAAGTAAAAAGGAAGCACACCGTTTAAATAAAGGTTTTTGCTTTCATAGTCTAATCTTCCATAGTCTCCCCCTTTGATGACAGAAACGATTTGGATAGCATCATAATCTTTTTTCTTCAATGCGGCTAATGCCCATTTATAGAGTTTAGGTAAAGGAGTAATACGCCCTGATACTCTATCGTATTCAATAAAACCAGAAAGTTCTAAGTCTTTCAAAGCATGCTGGAAAGCGCCTAAATAGCGTTCTAGCTTATAAGCTTTTAGGACTTCTGAATCATAAATAAAATTCCTGTTTTCTGGGTGCTCTTTGATATAGCGATACAGAATGCCAATAGGATTAAATCGCAAAATACCTCTGAATTGATTAAAACGGTATTGCACAAAAAAGTCAAAAGATTCTAAGGCGGCACGTTTGTGTTCTACGTCAATCAATGAAGTAAAACGGATGTCGTTTTCATTAGGATTCCATTTTAGAGTTTCAAAATAGAGATAAAATTTATGGTAAGAGCTCACAAAGGGTTGACGAGAGGATTTCGGTTTTATCAATACAATATCTTGCGTTTTTACATTGTAAGACAAATTCATTTTGGGGTGATAGATACTATCACCGCCTTCTAAGAAGATGGTGACTTTTGCATTATCCATTTTTAATTCTTTTGGGTCAAGGGCAAATTCATCGGCTTGCAAACGCAACACTTTTCTATTGGTCTTATTGAAAATAGTTAATTCTGCTAAGCGTTCTACTAGTTGGTAGTTAGCTGGGTCGGCACGGGGGTCATAATCCTCTTCGTACTCTTCTTCTTCATAGTATTCTTCTTCGTAATCCCCATAATCTTCGTATTCGTAATCGTCTTCGTAGCCCCATTCATCCTCTTCAGTCTGTGGTGGAGGCTCTTCTTCCTTGGGTTTTTCTTCTACTTCAGGGGGGACATAAACTCGTTCTAAGTATTTAGAACCATATTTTTTTAATCCTCTCATAGCGAAACTTCCCCGATAAGAAACATTAGGAATGAGGTTTTCTATAACGACACCACCTTCTGTACCGATAAATTGGGGGTATTGTG
>WFXK01000279.1 GCA_015490695.1 Bacteroidota bacterium
ACGTCAGATGTGTATAAGAGACAGTCCCTACGGTGCCTTGAGCGTAGGCACATACAATGCACAAAACTATAGTTTTATTGCAGGGGTATGGGTAGGGCTGTATGATACTTATACCGATTTACAAAACAATATTATATTGCATCAGGGGTCAACGGGCACGTGGGGAGAAGCAGATTTAGGTTATTGGACACCGAAAAGCTATTATATACGTTTACGTTATCAGCAGCTAGATACGGTTTTGAAGGTGCAGTTGCGTCCAGGGTATCGTTTGATTAGGAACGTTTTTTTGGAATTTTCGCCTTAAAGTATTAATTTTGCCTTGCGGTCGGGATGTGGCGCAGTTGGTAGCGCACCACGTTCGGGACGTGGGGGTCGGTGGTTCGAGTCCACTCATCCCGACGAAGGGGGGTGATGCGGTTTCGACGGCAGTAGTGGCGTGGGGTGGAAGCATGCAGCGGCTTGGTGGTTCCCGCTTAAAATAGAACCACCGAAAAATAAGTGCCAACAACTACGCTTTAGCTGCCTAAGAGAGGAAGGCAGCGGTGCGGGAGCAAGGAGCGGCTACCCTCCTCTCTCGCACGGTGGTTGAGGTAGCCTCGGGGTGCGATGCCGCTAAGCACCCTTAAAGCACAAAGCGGCTTTGGGGAGGCGTATTTTGCCCGTTTTTGAGCGTCTCCCCGAGAACACGAAACGGGCTAAGCATGTAGAAAGCCCCACGCTGCACTGACCGGACGCGGGTTCAACTCCCGCCACCTCCACAATAAAAAGGTCTAAAATCAAAAATCTTTGTTAACTTTGCCCCCTATGGAACGAATCCCTATTGAACAACGACTAAAACCCCGTTTCTTCCCAAAACACCAATATGCCCTTTATAGACGCTTAGAAACCAAACATACCTCGGTAGAAATAGACGAAAGCGACCCCTTAGGTACGCAAATGATTTTAAACATTGGTCCCCAGCACCCTGCAACCCACGGCGTGCTTCGGGTCGTTACCCAATTAGACGGCGAAACCATCGTTAAATGTGTCTTAGACCTCGGATACCTCCACCGAGGGATTGAAAAACTTGCAGAATACAAAACTTTCCAAGAGTTCATGCCCTACACAGACCGCATGGACTATCTATCTCCCTACTCCAATAACGTCGCTTTCTGCTTAGCCGTAGAAAAGCTGCTACAAATAGAAGTTCCAGAAAGAGCACAATTTATCCGAACCATTGCCTGTGAATTAGCACGGATTTCCTCCCATTTGCTTTGGTTTGGAACCATGACCATGGACGCAGGTGCAGTATCTGTGTTCCTATGGGCATTTCGGCAAAGAGAACTTATCTATGATATTTTTGACAAATTAGCAGGAGTACGCTTTACAGTAAGCCACTGCAGAATCGGTGGCGTACAATACGACATCAGCGACGAAACCATCCAAATGATTAAAAACTTCTTAAAACAATTCCGCAAAGAACTGCGTGACTGGGAAAAGTTCCTAAACAAAAACCCTATATGGATTAACCGCAACTTAGGTATTGGCGTTGTAACAAAAGAAGAAGCCATTGCTTATGGATTTACAGGACCTAATCTACGAGCCAGCGGTGTGCCCAGAGACCTTAGAAAAGATGAACCTTACTTAGTTTATGACCTCTTAGACTTTGATATTCCTATCCGAGAAGAGGGTGATTGCTTAGCACGATACTTTGTTCGTTTAGAAGAGATGAAACAAAGCGTGCGCATCATAGAACAATGCCTTGCAAAATTACCTAAGGGACCTATTCGTGCGGATGATGCCAAAACGACTTATCCGTCTAAGGATGAGGTGTATTATTCTATGGAAGGACTTATTCATGATTTTATGTTAACCGACTTAGGTCCTTGTCCGCCTAAGGGGGTGGAGGTTTATCATGCGATAGAGGCACCTAAGGGAGAACTGGGCTTTTATATTTATTCAGATGGTACAGGTTCGCCTTGGCGGTTAAAAATCAAATCACCTTCTTTTTCTAATCTTCAGGTGTTAGAGCGGATGATGGAGGGGGCAATGGTTGCCGATACGGTGGTACTCATTGGGTCGGTAGACCCCGTAATGGGCGAAGCCGATAAATGACCCCAATCGTGCTCGTAGGCGGCGGCGGACACGCAAAAGTATGTATTGAAATCTTGCAAAACATGAATACTTACCAAATCATCGGTATCATAGATGAATATAAACCCATAGGAAGTAGCGTCTATCCCCCTTATAAAGTAACGCACAACACGCTAACGATTACCAACTTCCCAAAAGAAACCCTTTTTTTAGTCACCATAGGTAGAACAAAAGAAAACCATCCGAGAAAAACGATTTACGAGCAGCTAAAAGCCCAAGGGGCTCGTTTTGCTACCATTATTGCAAAAAACGCTGTTGTTGCAAAAACAGTAAAGATTAGTCAAGGAACTGTTATAATGAATCGTGCAATTGTCCATCCTCATAGTGTTATCGGGGAAAATTGTGTTATTAATACTGCGGCAATAGTAGAACACGATTGTTTTATCGGAGACCACACTTATGTAGCCCCTGCAGCGGTTATCAACGGAGGAGTACGCATAGGAAAAAATTGTCTTATTGGCAGCAATGCCGTTGTGCTCCAAGAACGAACGATTGCCGATGATGTGATTGTTGGTGCTGGTGCCGTCGTTACCTCCGACCTCTTAGAACCCGGCGTCTATGTAGGTTGCCCTGCAAAAAAAATAAGAGCCTTATGAGTCGCTATATCGCTATTATCGGTTTGGAAGTGCATGCGCAGCTGAAGACCAAAGCAAAGATGTTTGCTCCGGAAGCCGTAACGTATGCCCATGTGCCTAATAGTGCGGTTTCACCCGTGTCCTTAGGACACCCCGGAACCCTTCCTACAGTGAATAAACGCTGTGTAGCATTAGCTATCAAAGTAGGCTTAGCACTTCATTGTAAAATCGCCCGCCGTTGTTATTTTGCTAGAAAAAACTATTTTTATCCAGATTTACCTAAAGGATACCAAATTTCCCAATATGCAACGCCCATCGCCTATGACGGCTACCTGACTATCACTTTACCCGATGGTAAAGAAAAACAAATCGGTATTCAACGTATTCAATTGGAAGAGGACACAGGGAAAAGTTTGCACGACCAAGACCTTTATGACTCTTTAATAGACCTAAACCGAGCAGGCGTAGGACTGATTGAAATCGTTAGTAAAGCGGATATTCGTACACCACAGGAGGCAATGGCTTACTTAGCAGAAATCAGAAAATTGGTCCGCTACTTAGATGTGTGCGATGGCAACATGGAAGAGGGAAGTTTACGTTGTGATGCGAATGTTTCTGTGATGTTAGAAGGAAGCGACCAATGGGGAACAAAAGTGGAGATTAAAAACATGAACTCTATTTCCAGCGTTGGAAAAGCCCTGCAATATGAGATAGAGCGGCAAATTGCAGCATTAGAAAAAGGAGAACCGATTTTACAGGAGACTCGTATGTGGGACCCTGCTCAAGGAAAAACCATTGTAATGCGTCGCAAAGAGGGGGCAGAAGATTACCGCTATTTCCCCGAACCCGATTTATACCCCTTGCTCATCACCGACGAATTCTTAGAGAGCGTTAAAAAAGAACTTCCTGAATTACCCTATCAACGATTGAAACGTTATACACAAGCGTATCAATTGCCTTTGAAGCAAGCGATGCAGATTGCTGAAGAGCGTCCCTTTGCAGATTATTTTGAACGATTAGTCCAAATAACCCATTTACCTAAGGATTGTGCTAATTGGATGACGGTTACGGTTCAAGGGTATTTGAATGCTAAGGCGATGGATATAACGGCGTTCCCGCTTTCCGAAGAGAAATTGGCGAAAATTATTTTAATGGTCAAAGAGCGAAAGATTAACATTACAACAGCCAAGGAAAAATTATTTCCTTTAATGGTAGAACACCCGGAATTAGAGCCGATGGAGGTGGCTAAAAAACACAATTTGCTTTTAGAGCATGATGATGCACAAGTGGAGTCGTTAGTCCGTTCGTTAATTACGCAGTATCCAGATAAGGTGGTTGCTTATCGTAATGGTAAAAAAGGGTTATTAGGATTTTTTGTTGGGCAGGTGATGCGCGCCACTAAGGGCAAAGCCGACCCTAAAGCCGTCAATCAAGTCGTTAAACAATATTTAGAAAATGCAAAAGTGTAAAGTTATGTATTTCATCACAGCACTTTTTATTGCTGTTTTCGCTTGTCAAACGCAAGGAAGTGAACAAACAACTAAGAGCGCAGTACAAGAAAAAACAACACAAAAGCAGCCGCAAGGGATTCCTTTTTCTATTCAAATAACTTTGAAAAATAAAGGGCAAGCGCAATATTTGCGTGTTATAGACCCTTTAGTTACTGAAGAAGCGGTTTTAGCACAGGTCTTAGTTCCTAAAGGGGATTCTGTGC
>WFXK01000280.1 GCA_015490695.1 Bacteroidota bacterium
GTATGCCTATGTACTGGATAGGACTTATACTGCTGCTATCGCTTGCTTGGGCACAATCTGAAAAAGAAGTCATCTTCTTAGAAGAAGAAACCGCAACGGGTTATACGGTCCCAGAAAGAGACGACATAGAAATCTACGTTAATGGGGAACGACAACAACTAAAAGAAGAGATGGTGATTCCAAAAAACAAAGTGTTGGACATTCAAGTGCGTTATTTGAAACCGGGAAGTTATGTAACAATTCAATTTCAAAAGGCGGGAGTGGTAAAATCGCAAAAACGTCGCTTTACTGCCAATCACCGAGGAGAACTGGATTTACAAGTAAAAACCCCTAAGCAACGGGTCAAAGGAATTGCTGAAGTAATCTATTATAGCTCCTCAGGAAAGAAACACCACTATAGGATTAAAGTCATGGTTCGTTAAACATCACCGCCCCATTTTTCTGAAATCTCTATTTCGTAGCCATTGGGGTCTTCAATATAAATAGAACGAGATTTTTCCCATTGAACAACACCATAGGGCATTGGAATTCCTAAGGCTTTTAAATGGGCTTCCACAACATCAAAGTTTTTAACATTTATGCCGAAATGATTAAAACCACCTTTTTCTTTTCGTGAAAATTCTTTGCGCTCATAAATACAAAGTTTTATCGCTTCATTGCCTATAATCGCCCCATTGTACTCCGGCATCCATTTTAATACTTCAAAACCAAAGACTTTACGATAAAAATCTATGGTCGTTGCTAAGTCTTGAACGGTTAAATTCAAATGGTCTATTCCTTGGACTCTAAGCACATTATTTTGCTCAAGGGCTTGAAGAAGCTTTTTTAACTCTTCTATAGAATGTTTACTAAAATCTGCAAAGCGATATAGGGGATAATGGGCTCTGATGTGCAAGATAATATCCCTTCTGGAGGGATTAGAAGGCAATTTTTCAGGAATTTCTTCCAAAAAGATGATTTTATATCCTTTTTCTAAAATTTCTTTTTCTGTATTGGGATCTACGGTTTCTATGTGGCAAAACTGACAGTTTTCTGTATCTATGGTACATTGCTCAAGTCCTATGGAGCGCAGATAGTATTTGCCATATTCATAGACTTGCTCCTTAGGGGTGTTTTCTTCGACTAAGATGTCAAAATGCAGGGTTTTTCTATCGGGTTTTCTTACGTAGGTATCCCAGACAGCTACTTTCATAAAAAAGCAAAATTAAAAGAGATTTTTAATTAAACGACAACTTCAAAAAGTTCACTATTAAAATCGGAAGCATTTACCTCTCCCCAAAGCTAAGAACCACCATCAAGCCACTTTTCTATATCTTTAAAGATTCGGTCTAACCTCTCTTGAATCTTATCCTTACTAATAGGATTTTTACTAAACCCTGCGTGATTTATATCATTGCGCAATTGTCCTAATTCCTCAAAATAAAGCGATGCTATTTTTTCTAATTGCTCTTCAGAAAAACATTTCTTTAATACTTCTACACATTTTTGGATTTCACCTGCTTCATCGGTATTGCGCTGTTCACATGTTTCTTTTTTATACTTCCCGCTTTTAGAACGAGCTATCTCAATCAAGGCTTTTCTGTAACATTCTCGCACCTTATAATCGGTTACTTTAGTTAATAAATCTTTTTCTCCTCCTGATGAAGCACATTGTTCTATGCAATAAGTAATAAGCCATTCTGTTAACAAAGTAACGGCTTGCTGATAAAGTTTGTGCTCATAAGCAAACTTTGCTGCTTCAAATAAACGATTAGCTCCCTTGCCTTTAGCATTTAGTCTTTGAATCTTTTCCTTGAACACATCAAATAAGGGTTTAAAAGCGTGCGCCATTGTACTTTCTCTTCCGATTTTTTTAAATATTTTGTCCGCCTCTTCAGCGTAGTGTTCAAGCTCGTTAAATCCCTTATATAACTCCGTCCCTCTGCACAATACAATGGTTTCTATAACATCGTCTAATTTCGTTAGTTTGCTAATCAACTGTATTAAAGGGTCTTGCCCTATTTGGTTCTCTTTTCCTGATGCTTTCAGTTCGTTTCTCCGTGTATTTCTCAGCTCTTCTATAAGCTCCTGGAGTTCACTCACTCTACCATAGACCTTAAAAGCATGGGCGGCTTGTATCAAATGCATTAAGGTGTTATAAGACGTTAAATCTTTAATAGGCGTTTCCGACTTGCCTTGCTCGTATTTTCCATAATAAATGCCTTTTAACTTAAGTCCATCAATAAGCACTTCTAAATAATGAATAACCACCATCATAAACATGGGCATGTGACGAAAAGCATGCGTAATGTCTATATACAGATGCTGTTGTCCTTCTCTCTCTTTAACAAGTTCTTGATAAATATTTGATAACACTCCCCATAAATTGTCCGTATCACAATCCATGGGGATGATTGCTTTCTTATACTCACTGCTTTCAAGACGCTCCTTTAATTTACCGCCTCTTTCCCAGTTTTTTGCCTTGGCATCTGGTGTTAAGATAATAAAGATTTTGTGCCATTGTTCAAAATCGAAATACTTAGGTAACTGCTTCAATAGCGCTTCTTGAACAAACTTTGTCTTTGTCCCAGAATGGGGAGGAAGATGTTCAAGATAATAAGTCGTCTCGCTATAGTCTGTAGTTCCTAACATGGAAATGAAAATGTGTTTTACTTCCATAGTTTTTATGATAATTTACTTCTGAATCGTACCCTTTCACATTTATTATCTTCGATAAACTCTACTTCTATTAAAGTATCCTTAGGAAGTTGTCCACCATAATCTTTTAAAGTCGCTGTCACCTCTTTTATAGCATTGCCTTCTTGTAGACGGATAAGCACTAACGAATCCGCTATTACTTTGGCTTCACAACGTTTGCCGCGTTTGATTTTCCCTCGATAAGGCTTAGGTTCTCTGGAAGATTTTTCAGAAGAAGAAACAACTTTATTCTCCGTGGAAGTCTCTAAAAGCCCCTCTACATATTCCTTAAACGCCTTTTCTCCCTCTTTTGAAGTTAACAACTCCAAACGCACGAATCCAGGTAGATAAAAACAGTATCCACCAGAACCAGTGTTTTTAAAAAAGATTCTACGAGTTTTATACCAAATTCTACCTTTCTTTGGCTTATTAAGCGGCAAATGCTTATCATAGCGCCAATCCCCTGTCACCGCATGGAAGCCTATCCCCCAACCTAAACGAATAATCGTAAAAGTACCATCAGATTCTTTTAATTTTTGTTTTAACTCTTTTAGTTGCTTTAACACCTTTTCTCTGTGGTCAAAATCAAAATAATTAAAAAACTCTAATTCTTTCTCTACATACTTTTCCATAAATTTCGTGTTCCATTGAAAAATAGTTTTCCAAAGCTCCATAGGATTGCTCAGATGTTCCAAAAGTGAATGAATAAAACTATAGTTACCCCAGGTAAATCCTTTTTTGACTTTTTCCCACAAAGCACGCCGAACTTCGTAATCTATGTAGCCATAGCTAATTGCTTTAGGGGGCAATGCTTCTTTGAGTTGGAAGAAGGATTTAGGATCAAATTTCCTCCCGTATTCTCCTCTAAGTTTGTTTTTCCAGCCACCTTGTCCATTCCCTACAGGGGCACCAACCACTTTACTTCGCCACACTTCTGAAGACTTAAATAGAAAATCATAGCAATGAAAATGGCGCATAAGGCTGTTTTCAAAGTTTCCTATTAGCTTAGTAATTAGTTTATCTTCATATTTTTTATCTTTTCCATCTTCACATTTAGGTTTTATGCCCGTGGTCTCTATTGCCCTACGCACCATAAGAGTCCGAAGCCACCCTTTTAAAGAAGAACCTGGAACCATAGGCAAATCATATAATTGCGAACGAACGTGTAAGGCGGCTTTTTCACTTCCAACTATTAGTGACTGAATTTTTCTTTTTATTGCTGAAAGTCCTTCTGCAGATAGTGGAACATTGGCTAAAAGTTCTTCTACAAGTTGTTCAAAGCGCAGCAATTCTCCCTCTTTAACAAATGCCTCTTGTCCATTACCGATGTGCACAGGAGCCAAAAGGGTAATTTTTAAGTATTGCCGTTGATTTTTAGATGCTAAAGGATTCATGGTTTTTCATTTTTATAGGGACAAACAAGGCGTTACCACTTCGGTAAATGGGGTGTTTGGCATTAGGAGGCGTTACATCTCGGACAGCCCCCTGATAAAAAAGCTGCGATTGAGGAGTTTGCAGCTTAAAACAGCTACCTTCAGCAAACATATACAAACTATTACGCCGCAAATTCAACATCCCTTCTCGGGTAATCCAACCACTACGTAAAAGCACTTGATATTGTAAAGGCTTTAAGTTGTTCAACGTTTCTTTTGTTTCAGGCAAGAAAACACCAAGATTCATTACGTAGTTAGATGAAGGAAGAGAAAGGGGAAAGTTTCTTGTTTCGTAATTAAAGGTACCATAGCTGACGGTTCTATCACTTCCTAAGCCGTTGTCTTGCAAGACTTCTAAAGCGCTTTCTATGGCGTCTTTTTGATTTTTAGGAGCAAGGAAAAAGAGTCCACACCCCTCACCAAAATGAAGGAGTTCGCTATGAAAGAGTTCAGGGTCACGATAAGTAGCACGTGCTAATTGCACGCGCATGTGATCCTCTTTACGAAAACATTGACTTAATAGCACTGCTTGCGCACTAACCCCATAAT
>WFXK01000281.1 GCA_015490695.1 Bacteroidota bacterium
ATCGGATAGCGTCCGTTATTGGTTTTATATAAGTAGCGATAAAAGGATAAAGCGGTTATTGAGGAAAGAGCGCGTTACTACGACTGCTGTTATTCCGCCGTCTTGTAAACATTGGATTGTGGCTTTTTTTACTTTATTAGCAGTCGCAATCGGATGGTATCTTTATGAAAAACACCGATGAAGTTCCTTTTTGGAAGGTGGCTTTATGGCTGGCTTTTATTGTGTTGCCCTTATGGGGCGTTTATGAATATCGTCGCTATCACCCCTCATCTCCAGTGGCTTTACCTTCAGATACTTTAACTTCTACAATCCAATACGCTCAAGATACGCTATCAGAAATTGAGCAAGATATTCCAAAAACTCAATGGATTTTTTCAAAAGATTCTTTATTATATAATGTTTCTGCTTTAATAGCTTTTTTTAAAAATTTACATCAACTACAACAGGGTGATACGCTTAAAGTCCATATTGCTTTTTACGGCGATTCACAAATAGAGGGTGACCGAGTAACTTTTTATTTACGACACTTTTTTCAAAAAAACTTTGGTGGAAACGGCATTGGTTTTGTTCCGTGGTTAAGTTTAGCCAATCACCTCTACGTAAAAAAACGTGTTTTTAGCGACAATTGGGAACGTTACAGCATCTTTCCTTTTAGAGGAAAGTATCCTTACATGGGTATTTCAGGAAACCTTTATCGTTTTAGCGACAGTAGTGCTTGGTTGCGCTGGGAACTTCGCTCTTATGCCCATTACGATAGTGTTTTTCTCCTTTGGGGAAGGGCTAAAAAACCTTTGACCATCAGCATTGTGCTCAAAGATAGTTTGATTTATCACGACACGCTTCCTGCTATTGGCTACTTTGAGCAACGCTATTTGCCTATTCCACCTAATACTACTACCTTTTTTATTCGGTTTCAGTCTAAGGAGAGTCCTGATTTCTACGGCTTTGCTTTTGATGGGAAACAAGGAGTGCAAATAGATAACTATGCAATTCGTGGACACACAGGACAAGGATGGTTCTACGTAGCACCTTCTTATCTTGCTTTACAACTACGGAGGCGGCACACGAAATTGATTATTTTAGAATATGGTGGTAACGCTTTACCTTATTTAAAAAAAGAAAGTCTTCCATGGTTTGAACGGAAGTTTGCTCAAGTAGTGCAGTGGTTTCGTAAAACGGTACCAGAAATTCCTATTTTAATCGTGGGTGTAGGGCTCATGGGGTACTACGACGAAGGACAAATTCCTCAGTGCTATGAAGTCTTGCCTTTGGTCGTAGCTTTACAGCGACGTATTGCCAAAAGATTTCATTGTGCTTTTTGGGATGCTTACAAAGCCATGGGCGGGAACAAAGCCCTTGCTTATTGGATAGAGAAAAAAATGATAGCTCAAGACTTAGCTCATTTAAGTCCTGCAGGACAAAAACTATTAGCCAAAAAACTTTATCAAAGCATAAAAAAAGCGTATGAGAACTATTTATTGGCTGCTCAGTAGCCTCTTTCTCTACGGACAATGCATCCAATATGATACTGCTTTTGCTTTTATTCGTTATGATAAAAATGAAATCCTTTATCCTGAACATTTAGAAACTTTTTTCTGTGTTTTAGATAGTGTACAAACTCGCAAAGTACGTATTTTACACATTGGAGATTCTCATGTACAAGCTGATATTTTTACAGGAACTGTCAGAAATCTTTTACAACAATGTTTTGGTTGGGGAGGAAGGGGATTTATTTTCCCTTATAAAGCGGCTAAGACGCATTGTACTTACGATTACTTATGTTCTTATACAGGAAAATGGCGTTATGCAAAAAACATCCATCACCACCCTGAGTTACCCTTGGGGATTACAGGAATTACTATCCGAACAGAAACCCCTAATGCAAGTTTTCGCTTCCATTTCTTAAAAGATGCTCATGTAGAAAAGAATACTTTAATAAAAATCTTTTGTAAACATCATCCTCAGAGTTTTGATTTAAGAATCGCTACTTCAGATACGGCAATTGTTGTTGCTTTGCAGGATAGCATGAAAACTTTTTCCGAGGTGTTTTTACCTCCATGGAGTGAGTCTTTGCATTTTGGTGTGATTCAATCAGTACCTCAACAGCGTTTTTTTGAACTTTACGGCATTACCTTAGAGCGTCCTGATAATCAAGGTATTTTGTATTATAGTGTAGGTATTAATGGAGCAGGTTTGGAGAGTTTATTAAGACAGACTTTATGGGGGCAACACATTAAAGCCCTCCAGCCTGATTTGATTATCATAGACCTCGGAGCAAACGACTATGCTGTTGATGGTATAGATTCTATCCGCTATGCACTACATTTAAGGGCTATTATAGATTCCTTGAGGCAATGGATACCTGAGGTGGCTATTCTTTTAAGTTGTTCGCACGATTTATATTATCGTGGCAGGCATGTTTGGGCAGTTGAAGTTGCTCAAACTATCACGCAACAAGTTGCACAAGAAAAACAATGTGCTTTTTATAATTGGTATCAAGTTGCGGGAGGTAGGCATAGCATCTTAAAGTGGCGTGCATGGAATCTTGCTAAAGCAGACCTCATTCATTTAACCCCTTTGGGTTATCGTATTAAAGGCAAATTATTTGCTACGGCATTGCTTTACACTTATTTACGTTATCATAAAGGGGATACCATTGCTATACCTGTACCTAAGGGTTGGCAATATCGTCCCGATTCATTGCCGCCAAAATCTATGAAAAACACTTCTGTTGTTTATTACACTGTAGAAAAAGGAGATGCTTTGAGCACCATAGCCCATCGTTACAACGTAAGCGTTCACGACCTAATGCGGTGGAACCGCTTAAAGTCTGCAACGATTTATCCAGGACAACGATTAAAAATTTATACTTCTTCAAAGTCTTTTCATCAGCAAACTTTTTATATTGTACAAAAAGGAGATAATTTAACAAAGATTGCGAGGCGCTTTGGGGTTTCGGTTTCTCAGTTAAAAGCGTGGAATGGATTAAATAGTGACGCTATTTATGTAGGACAGCGCCTTAGAGTGCGTCCTTGGAAAGGGTATCATGTTGTTAAAAAAGGAGAAACCCTTTGGGGAATTGCAAAAAAGTACCACACTACGGTGGAAAAGATTAAGGCTTTAAACGGCTTAAAACACGAGCGGATTTATCCAGGCATGCGGTTGCGAGTTTGGTGATAACCAATTAGTTTTGCAGAAAGTAAAATACCTTAATTGAGAGGCTATGAGAACTTTAATATTTTGGCTCAGTATAGTGGTTATTACATGGGGACAAAATGTAGGTATAGGTACAGCAAACCCACATCCCACAGCACGTTTAGAAATCGCAGATTCTACTAGAGGATTCTTAATCCCTAGATTAACAACACAACAAAGAGATGGGATTGCGAATCCTGCACATGCTTTGATAATCTTTAATGTGGATAGCTTCTGCCTGGAGGTGTATGATACTGTAACTCAGAAATGGTATATTATCTCTTGTCCTAAAGGCTGTATTACACCCTCGTGTCTTGTTACTATCTCAGGTCCTACGCTTGCGTGTACAGGAGATACTATAGTTTACACTGCTTCAGGATGCTCAGGGGTATTTTACCAATGGAATGTTCCTACAGGATGGACTATAGTAAGTGGACAAGGAAGTGATACTTTACGGGCTGTTCCTGACACTACTGATGGCGATGTTGTCGTTACTCCTTGTGACCAATGTGGTTGTGGGACTTCTACTTCCTTATCTGTTACCGCTGACACGTGCAATTTCTCAAATACTTTTTGTCTGGTAATAGGAGGTTCTAATGATGATAGAGGATATGCTGTTGTTCAATCCTCTGATTTAGGTTATGTCATTGCAGGATACACAGCTTCTTTTGGACAAGGTAGTAATGATGTTTACGTTGTAAAAATAGATGGCAGTGGTGCCCTTCAGTGGACAAAAACTATTGGGGGGGCTAATAACGATTATAGTTATTCTATAGCAAACACCACTGATGGAGGTTTCATAATAGCAGGAAATACTTCTTCTTTCGGACAAGGTGGTGACGATGTCTACATTATTAAATTAGATGGTTCAGGGAATTTACAATGGACAAAGGCAATAGGGGGCACCAATAATGATTTAGGCTATTCTGTTATTCAAACAAGTGATGGAGGATTTGCTATTGCAGGCTATTCAAGCTCTTTCGGACAGGGAGGTAATGACCTGTATGTACTTAAATTAGATGGTTTAGGAAACTTGTTGTGGAGTAGAACAATCGGTGGCGTAAACGACGATTTTGGTTATGCCATCATAGAAACCTCTGATGGAGGATTAGCAATCGCCGGTCAAACCCAATCCTTTGGACAAGGGAATGTAGACGTTTATGTCGTTAAACTTGACGGCTCGGGAAATTTACAATGGAGTAGGACTATTGGAGGTGTAAATAACGATGAAGGTTCGTCAATCATTGAAACAAGTGATAATGGCTTCTTAATAGTAGGGCAAACTCAGTCTTTTGGACAAGGAGGATGGGATGTTTATGCTATAAAATTGGATGCTTCAGGCACTTTACAATGGACGACAACCGTAGGTGGGGCTAATGATGATATGGGCTATGCTGTAATACAAACTACAAGTGGAGATTACGTTATTGTAGGGAAAACATCATCTTTTGGACAAGGAGGATGGGATGTTTATATTATAAAATTAGACCAAACAGGTGCTTTGCAGTGGACTAGAAGTGTAGGAGGTGCTAACGACGATCGTGGGTTTAGTGTTTATGAAACTTCAGACCAAGGACTTATTATCGTGGGGAAAAGTCAGTCTTTTGGGCAAGGAGGGTATGACGTTTATGTAGTAAAAATAGATGGTAATGGTAATTTAGTATCGTGTCCGAGTGGTTGTCAAACTTCTTCAGGGGGTATAGCAAGCACTGGAGGTGTTACCTCTGCAGGTGGACAAGTTGCTTCAGGCGGCACAACCGCTACAGGAGGAACAATTAGCACAGGAGGGATTTTAACCAATCTTTGTCCGTGAACCTATTTTGTTGGAAACTCGGATTTAAATTTTAGTTACGTGCTATTTCGTAGGAAAAACGTTTATAGCGTTAGCGAGTTACATATTGGGAAATAGGATGTTATAAGTTCTTGAAATACAGGTTTCTTTTGAGCTTGTGTTAGAAAACTGAGTTTTTTATGTATGTAAAGTGCATTGCAACAGAGTTAGGACATTAAAGACGCTAGTTTCTTAATTAAAAATTAAGAAGGGGGATGAGAACACCTTTCTCATCCCCCTTCTTAATTTTTATTTTATGAGAATATTTTTTAGAATGGGCTACCTACACGTATCATAGCGCATCGGAATCCGATAGTAGATTTAGAAGAGTCTGCGGCGAGGAAGCGGCGTGTGCCGCAAGTAAGCCAGTATGCAGGGTCTGCCCATGACCCCCCACGATAAACCTTCACATTGTCAAACTCATCATTAGCAGGGTCTGCATAAGGGTCAGGGTTATAAAGCAAGGAACGTTCCTTATCGTATTCATAATCGCTTGTGATAGGGTCGGGATAGTTAAACGGATGGGTAACTCTACCTCTACGGGTGAAGGGATTAAGGTCGTCTACATCTTCATAAGAAAGCACACGATAAGTGTCCATGGTCCATTCGGCGACGTTTCCTGCCATGTTATAAAGCCCAAAATCATTAGGCATGAAGGCATCTACGGGTGCAGGAATCATATAAGCGTCGTTTAATCCTTCTACGAGAGTAGAAGCGCCTTTGTTAGAGCGTCCTGCATAGTCCCCTCGTCCTCGTTTAAAGTTAGCTCTAAAGCGTCCAGCAGCATCTCTTAAGGACTTTCCTTCCCATGGGTATAATTGTTGCTCATGACCGCCTCTTGCTGCATATTCCCATTCGGCTTCTGTAGGCAAACGATAAGCAGGGTATAAAATCGCCTCTTCGTCCCTTTCTAAACGCTTTGCATTAACGATGGCAGTCCTCCATTTACAATATTCATTAGCTTGATGCCAAGAAACCCCTACAACAGGATACCAATGGAAAGCCTCGTGTTGGAAGTAATATTGTACATAAGGGTCATTATAAGCAAGGTCACGATACCAAACAGTAGTGTCAGGTAGCAACATTTTGTATTTTTCTTCACTGGAGTCTCTTCGGATAAAGTAAAGGAATTCTTTCCAGTCTACATTAGCTACTTCGGTTTCGTCGATGTAGAAGCTGGCGACGGTGACTTGCCGTTGTTGGTTATCCCATCTAAGGGCGATTTCTTGTTCTGTGCCTCCCATGATGAAGGTACCGCCTTCTATGAAGACAAGTCCTGGAGCGGGTTCTAATCCTTTGAAGATTTTGACTTCAAAGCCGTCCTCGCCGCCGTACTTGATACCGGTCTTGGAACTATAGGAGGTTGGCATCTTAGACTTATAGCCGCCACCTCCACAACCGACTAAAATCGCCATCCCAAGCCCTAAAAGCCAATAACCTCTAAACATCGTCTTATTTTGAAAAGTTATGCAAGCAAAGTTATAGAAACCTTTTTGAAAATTAAAAACGTGGACAAGGAAGTTCTTTTTCTTTTCGCTTTCTTTTCCTCGGTTCCTTTTCAATTTCCACAACTATGGTCACTTCATGAGAACCTCCAGAAACCCTATTAGTCAAGGATGAAATGGTATAGTCGTAAGAATATCCCATGCTAAATCGTCCTTGTTTAAAGCCTACTAACAATACAACAGCATCAGGATTCCTTATCCCACGATACCATAAACCAAAAATCACAGGTTCCATGTCTACGTATACCCCTGCATCTAATTGCTTAAACGGACCTTGCATCTTATAAAGTAAAGTTGGAATTAAGTAATACTTTTTGTAACGGGTTTCTTTTAGAGGCGCTTTCACACCTGTATAAACGGAGAATTTTAAAGGCAACCTGGCATCAGGAGCGCCACTTACTAAGAAAGTCTGTTGTGGTTGTGTAATGTGGTTGAAAGTAACGCCTAAAAAGGCTAAGGGGTTGTAGTATAAAGCACCTGCTGTAACCTCCTCGGTAATCCGTGTAGGACGGCTATTGTTATAGATTAGTTCATTAGTAAAGTTAGGCACGCCATTAGCATCTACAAAACCTGTATTAGGGTCAATTTGGTCAGGGAAACGTAACTTTAATAAATCAATATTGGATTGTTGGATACCCCCTGCTAAACCTAAGCGGATAAAATGTTTATCATTGAGCGGTAGTTCATAAGCATAAGCTAGTTGAATATCTAATTTCGTTAGGTTCCCTTCTCCTGCTTGGTCCACTAAGGCAACTAAGCCAGCACCATGGTTGGTTTTCCCCAACTTAAAAGGCATATCTATAGCGGTAGCAAAGGTTTTAAATGCTGTTGGAATAGCTGCCCATTGTCTACGATAGCTCATAGCAATCCTTGGACCATAGCCTGTTCCTGCAAAAGCAGGGTTAACTAATAAAGGGTTTGCGTAAAACTGAGAAAACTGCGGGTCTTGTGCCCACAACATAACAGTCCCTACTGCTGCCCACAATAAAAGACTTCTAAGCATACGCCCCTTCCATTTTGGGGACAAATTTAGAAAATTTATAATAAACCCCAAAAGCGTCTTAGAAACCATTCTGCAGACAAAAATAGCAAAATCAACAAAAGCCAAGGTAGCCACTGATGAAGCCCTCTTACTTGTTCCTCTACACTATAAACCGCCTTTGCCTCCCATTGATTTGTGAGAAACTGCTCTAAATCGTTTAAAGTCATAAAACTTTTTCCTGAAGTTCTTAATGCCAGTTGTCTTAATAAGTTTGCTTTGGCAACAAAGTCTAAGTACTCTTGTGTGGTTTGTCCTACAACAAATCCGGTTTGGTCGCTACCAAGCCGTTTGCCTGCTTTATAGGCTTCTGCATACACTTGATAAGTACCCGACGGCAATTCCTCTAAAGAAAAAACATAGTTACCCCTCCCCTGAGGCTGCATGAAATATTGATTTTCAAAATCCTTTCCTTTAATCACTAATTTAATTTCTGCGTCTTCTACAGGTTTCAAGCTTTCATCACGCAAATGGGCATAAAGCCATATTCGTTGCTTCGCTTGGTACTGCTGTTTAGCACTTCGTAAAAAGAGTCCACCTTTTTGATGCACAGAAAGCCATTGTATTAAATTTAAGAACCATTGGTCAAAGTAATCAAAGTTTTCGTGGGCTAAATAGCTATAAAGACGGAATTGCCAAAGCCCTTCGCCAATCCATTGAATACAACGCCGTCCACTTTGATTCAAAAAAGCCAATAAAGGGATTTTTGTAATCACTCCTTTGATCCGAGCATAAGCAAAAACATGACTTTGAGGATTCGCTTTCCACTCTTCATAGGGAATAAGCAAGGGAGGTAGTCCTTCTACCCAATGGTCAAAATCCTCTATAGGTGGGAAAGTGCTATGCACTTTATAAGAGGGCTCTAAAGCCATCTGTGCTTCCTCCCATTGCCTACGTAAACGTTTCAAGGTCAAAGGAAGCATGTCGCCAAAAACCTCCATCAATAAAGGCATAGCGGTTTGTTTCCCAACAACCACCATTAAATTGAATTGACGATTAAAATAACCCTTTTGTAGTTTTAATAACAGCGGTTTATCGTAAGGACTTTGCGGAAAATTGTGTAAAATTACCACTTGTGCCCGCTGAAGTACAGAATCATTTGGGAAACGATAAAATTGATTGGGGCGTTTTTTTATAAAGACTTGATATTGGAAACGGGCATCCTTAGAGAAGGTACGACGAAAAGCTGCTAAATCGGGATGGTCTGAACCCGCAATGCACACCACTTGAATCTTCGCCCTCAGTACCCGAATGTAAACATGATAATAGTTGTTTACTTTATTAAATTCGCCTTTTAAGGGCACTAATTCTACAACCCAATGATGTAAACCTTCTTTTTGCAAAGGCACATACCACTCTACAAGCGTCTCATCCTCTTGTAAAATAATAGGGATTTGTTTCTGCAATTTCCCATCCTTCCATAAACGAACTATTGTTTTTTGTTGAGCAAACTGCTGTTGCTGAATGTGTACAATAATAGGCACTTCTGTATCTAAGTACGCTACAGGGTTATAATCTACTGCTGCTATCCAGCAATCTTTATAGGTGGTGGTATCTCCTAAAAGCAGTGTATAAATAGGCACAGAAAGTTTATCAGCTAAGAAAAGGGGGTCGTAGCCTTCATTATAAATGCCGTCGGTAGCTAAAACAATACCCTGCAAGGGTAAATCCTCATAACGCTCCGCAACAACCTCCAAAGCCTTAGAAATGTTGGTCGCCTCTTCAGAGAAATCTACATGGATACCTTTTTTTAAATAATGACCAAACAAATAAGGCACTATCATTACATCCTTTCTTTGTTGTTGTAGCCGTTGGACAAAACTTTGCCATTGTTTTGGATATTGGGTTTTGACCTCCATAGAGTCTTTTCTTGCGATGAGACTACGACTATTGTCTTGAAGAAGCACTAAGACAGGTTTTTCTTCGTGTTTAATGAGCAGAATGAATAGAATTTCCAAAAAGAGCAATAGCACAAGGAGCCATGTAGTAAACCGCAGGCTTGCTAAAAGCCATCGTTTTTTTGCAGGCAAAGGAGGATGAGTTCGGCGATAATGAAAGTAGGTAAGAATAGCAGCAACAACTATAAAAAGAACGAGCCAATAAGGGGAATGTTTCCAAGTTATAGCCATTGTTGTTCTATTAAGTATTCAGCGATTTGCACGGCGTTGCCTGCTGCACCCTTGACTAAATTATCGGCGACAATCCATAAACCAATAGCGCGTTCATCACTTAAATCCCTTCGTAATCGCCCAACATGTACTTCAATGTCTTTACTTCCAAGCAATTGTCTTGGAGTTGGATATCCTTCTGCGTAAAAACGAATACCTTGCTGTTGCTCTAATAAAGAACGTACTTCTTCTAAGGTTATCTGTCTTCGAAAACGAATCCATACGCTTTCTCCGTGTCCCACTAACGTAGGTACTCTGACTGCCGTAGCATGAATCGCTAAACGAGGTAGACGCAAAATTTTTCTTGTTTCTTTATGGATTTTTTGTTCTTCTTCGCTATAGCCTTCGTGGTCTATAGCACCGCATTGAGGAATACAATTTAGAAACAGGGTTGTTGGTAACACTTTTTCATGATTCCAGCCGAGTATTTCCATAGCCAGCTGCTCAATGGCTTGCATGCCTGCTCCTGAAACCGATTGATAAGTGCTCACAACTACTTTTTGCAATCCTAAGGGCTTCAATGCGTGTAATACAAGCGCTAATTGAATAGTAGAGCAATTAGGATTAGCAATCAAACGATGATGTGGTTTTAGTTCTTCACAATTGATTTCTGGGACAATCAAAGGCACATTGCGTTTTAAGCGCCATGCCGAAGAGTTATCAATAACCACAGCTTTTTTAGCAAATCGTTTTGCCCATTGGAGACTAATCGTTTTTCCTGCAGAAAAAAATACGAGATCTAAAGGAAGTTTATAAAGTTCTTTGATGGTGCGTACTTCTAAGTTTTCTATGGTTTTTCCTTTGCTTTGTTCGGATGCTGCTAAGTAGAGGGCATCTACCCAGAGCTTTTCTTTTAGGATTTGGATAAAGTATTGTCCGACGACGCCTGTAGCACCGACAATACCGACTTTATATCCCATTAGTAGCCGAACTTATAACGATAATCTCGGATTTTAGCGGCTTCTCGCATAGCGTTGTAAAGTTTCCCTTCTAAGAGGTTGCGCTTGGTTTGCTCTAAACGTCTTCGTTGGTCTTCTAAGGTCTTTTCATCAGGCTCCTTTGCAGGAATCTCCTCGGTAACTTTAATGATAAAGACATTGTTTTTCCCCGCAATAGGTCCATAAAGTTTGTTTAGAGGTGCTCTAAAGACAGCACCCTGTAATATAGGGTCGCTTCCAATTCCCCGAATAGAATAAGACGCAATGGTTACATTGTTGGCACTTGCAATATAAGCACTCCCCTTATATTGTTGACGATACTCCTCCAAAGAATTCGCTTTAATTTTTTTCAATTGCTCAATAATGTACGCTGCCTTTTTCCTTTTCAACACTTCAGGTTTGATTTGTTCTTTTACTACTCTTAAGGGTTTATAGCCGGGTTCTAAACGCAGATGAATTTGCGCAACGACTAAGGCTTCTTCTTCATCAATAACTTCTGAAACCGCTCCTTCTTCCTCCGTGTTCAATGCCCATTGTGTCAAACGCTTAGGATTAGAAAACCCAGGTAAGAACCTATCAGAAGGTTTTATTTCCTTAGAGGTTCTAACAGCATACCCTTTCTCTGAAGCGATGTCTACAAATTTATCGGGGTTTTTGCTTACCAGTCCGTGGAATTCCATTGCTTTCAAACTCAATTGTTGAATGGTTTCTGAACTGGGATAAATTTTTTTTGCGATAATAGCAATCACGACTTGTTTTTCTACCCTGTCTACTACTTGAACGATATGGAAGCCAACATCGGATTGAATAAGGATTTTATCGCCTTTTTTAGGATTTTGTTTTTTGAGTTCACTGAGAAATTTTGGTCCGAAACGGTTTTGGGTGTACCAACCTAAGTCCCCTCCCATGTAGCGGGTTTGTTGGTCTACAGAGTATTGAACAGCGATTTCGTTGAAGTTGGTGTCATTAGCTACTTGTAAAAGACTATCGGCTAAAGCTTTTGCGTTCGCTGTGTCTTGTGCTGTATTCCCCTGAGGCTGTATAAGCACATGTTTTAACTTGAAAGCCGGTTCATCTACGTAACCACGATATTTTATCAATTCGTATTTGTCTTGATTTAATATAGGTCCGATGATGGTGTCCGGTTGTAAAGTATCTACTAAGGATTTCAATCGGGGCAATAGGCTTTCATAAGGGGCTTTAATATAGGCATTCTGCCTGTCATCGCTGTGAATCATGACGAAGAAAGAATCTTCATCAGTTTTTTGAAATTCTTCCTTAAGTAAAAGAAGTTCTTTTTTGACTTTAGCAGAATCTTTTGCAGTGGGTGTTTTATCAAAGCGAACGTATTGAATAACGACGCCTAACTCCTCTTGACGAAACTTTTCCCGGTTTTCTTTGTAGTACTCTTCGTAATCTTCATCGGTGATTTGAACGAGCGTATCGGCAATGGAAGCATAGTTAATAGCTAAGTATTGAAAGCTTCTTTGAGTGTTTTCTCTTTGATAAAAGAGTTTAGCATGTTGCTTAGGCACATGGATAGCCCCTTTAAGGAGGTTAAATAGCTTTTCTTGGAATCGTTTTTTATAGAGGTAGTCATCTAACAAGCGGATTTGGATAGCGGCGTCGGGATATTGTTCAGGATTGGCTTTTATGGTTTGGAGCACTTGAGCAACGTATTGTCTGTCGTAAGGTTTACCGGGCAAGGAGAAGAATTGAACCACTGTTGGGTCGGGCTCAGCACCTAAGTACATTTCTTGCATTTCGTTTGAAGGGACATCAAAGCCGTAGTCTTTCACATGGGCTTTGAACATGGTTTGGTTGACCCAGTCTTGCCAAACCTCTTGGATAATTTGTTCTCGTTCCTGCTCTTCTAAGGGTTTTTTCTTTAGGCGCTCTTGCATAGCGATGCGTTGTTGTACCATCGCTTGGAACTCTTGGAATTCTATGGTTTCGCCGGCAACCTCTCCTACAATAGGTGGATTAAAGAACCAATAACCACTTTGTAGCATATCCATTAAGATGAAAGCGACCATAGAGATACCGATGGCGATGATGACGATACCGACGTGTCTACGCAGTTTTGTAATAACCCCTCCAGCCATGGGGGGCAAAGATAAGGGTTATTTCGCATGCTTCCATCTTCTATGGGACCATAACCAATTTGGCGGTTGTTGTTTAATGGCATCTTCCAGCGCTGAAGCAAAAGCTTGTGTGATTGCCCCTTGCGGAACCGCTCTTGGGTTCTCTACTAATAAACGAGTATGTATCCGATAATGCCCTCTTCCAAGCCGCTCTATACGAGCAAACGCAACAGGAATATTCAATGCCCGTGCTAACTTCTCCATTCCCGATAAAAACGGCGTTTTATAACCAAAAAAATCTACCCAATGGGCACTTTCTAAGTTTGCTGGATGTTGGTCGGCAATCATTACACAAAGACTTTTTTGTTGTCTCATTTGACGCACATAAGATAAAAAGCGGTCAGCAGGAACTGGAATCGTCCCTTGTTTCGCCCTTAGTTGATTGACTATCGCATCTACCTTTTTATTTTTTAAAGGTAAGTAAAAAGCAAACACTTTATAGTCGGTCTGCAGCGGAAGCGCCCAACTGCCCCACTCCCAATTAAATTGATGCCCTAAGCATAAAATCACACTACCATAGCGTTCATATAATTGTTTATAAGTGTCAACATCTAAACCATAGTATTCAAAAATAAAATTTGGGTTGTTCCGAAATAAAAAGAGGTTTTCTATTAGGAAGTCAGAAAAGTAACGATAAAAACGTTTTTTTAATCGCCGATATATGTGAGGAGGTAGATTTGGGAAAGCACGTTTTAAGTTTTGTTCAATGACTTTTTTTCTATAGCGGATGATATAACAGAGGAAGAAAAATAAGCAATCGCTAAGGAAGAAGAGGAATTTATCGGGTAATTTAGCAAGTAGTTTCAGGCATTGTAGTAGTGGTTTCACTTGCGAGGTCCGTAAAGTAGGTCGCCGGCGTCGCCTAAACCTGGAACAATATACGCCTTAGGATTTAGTTCGGGGTCAATAGCAAAGGTCCAGATTTTTGCTGTAGGCAGCGCTTGTTGCAGAGTGCGAATCCCTTGCTCACTGGCAATCAACCCACCAATAAGAACTTGAGAAGGTTTACCATTCTGGATTAAACGCTCATAGACTTTTATTAAAGTAGTTCCTGTAGCAATCATGGGGTCTACTAAAATCAAGGGTCTTTGTTCTAAAGGAGGAGCTGCTAAATAGTCAATGACAATGTCAAAAGTGTTATCGGATTTGTATTTTCTATAGGCGGTTACGAAAGCGCTGTCGGCATGGTCAAAGTAATCCATGAAAACTTCTAACATAAGTAGCGCAGCACGTAATACCCCTGCAATCACTGGTGTTGTTTTTAATCGCATGCCCTTAGTAGGTGCTAAAGGGGTTTCTATAGAAATCGTTTCATAAGTCAGCGCTTTACTCATTTCATAGGCTAAAATACCAGAGAGGCGTTCTACGTAAAGGCGGAAACGTAAGCGGTCTTGTTGACGGTGTTTATCCCGTAGAAAAGTTAAATAAACATTGGCAAGGCTGTTGGTTTTACAAAGTTCAATGACCGATGCCATGCGAGCAAAGGTAGCAAAATCAAAACAATGCCCTGACCTGCACCCGAAGTGAAAGAATAGGAAAAGTCGCTTCACTAATTCTTGCACTGAAAAAAGTATCCATCTCTATGCTTTTGAAAAGTCGTTGCGTGTAAATAAAATCAGCTTTTAGATTTCTTCCAGGGCTCATACCTTCTAAAAGTTGGTATTGTCCACCTGCTGTGGTCGTTCCCTGAAAAGCAGCATAAAAAGCCTCTAAGGTGCAATTGATTCGGCTGTGAGTACGAAATTGCCAGTGAATGCTCCCTTTTAGTTTATAAAGTCGCGCTAAGGCTAAAGCCTCCTGCCTATCTTCTTTGTAACTGAAAACCCATCCTAAACGAATACGTAACTGTTGTTTAAAAAAGCGCTCTATGGAGGGTTCTACGGAAATAGAACGTAGCGCATAATTTTGCTGAAGCAACTTTTCATTTCTTCTTTCTCGCCCTTCATATAAAAGCGTAAGCAAAAAATTGGTTTGTTGATTCCATCGGTTTTTATAAGTGATTTGATAGCGTTGGCGTTGTAATTGGTCTTTGGTGATAGTCCAACTCTGAAGTTGTTGTTGCCATATAGAGAAGATACGGAAGCTATGTTTTTTTTGAGGGAACAAATGGAGTTGTTGTTGTAGACTTCTTCGGGCGTTAACTAAGGTGGTGTCTTTCAAAGTAGACCATTGAGGAAGATAATCGCTAAAAGCAGTGCCTTGTCGTTGATTTTCTTCATTAAATTGGAATTGGAGTTGGTATCGGATTTGACTCCACCATTTTTTTCGCGTCCGTTTGGGATGCCAACGTAGATGGATAAGAAACTGGTTTCCAATGACTTCTACAAACTGAGCGGAAGGTAAAAGTACCCGTACATATTCTGCTGTTAGGGGGTTAATGCTGATTTGGAATTCATCTAATTCTTGTAGTCCGTTGTTGTTGTAGTCAATCCATTCGTATTGTCCCATACCTGGGTTGACTTTAACGAAGACGACTTCTTGTTTAGGGATTCTACGGCTGTTTAAGGTATGTTGGAAGCGCCATTGCAGGGTACGTAGTCGTTGTTGCCAAACGAAATGATTCATCCAACGCCGTTCGTTTTGAAGCGTATCGCTCCAAAAAACACTATCTTTTAACTCAAAGAACCGATAAGAAGTCTGCATTTGGACTAATCCGCTTTTCCACTGGTATTGTCCTTCCCACTGCGGTAAATGGGAGATGGATTTATAGCGCATGCGTCGCTGTTTGAAAGCATAATCTTCACGGAAATTATAGGATAACTTAATAAGCCATGCCTTGCGCTGCCATTGTAAATAAGGTGTTAAATCGTAAAAGCGGAAGCCGTTGGTAAGGGAATCGTTTTGTTTGTCTTGTTTATCTTCTATCCATATTTGGATTCCGCTTTGCCAGTATTTTAAAAAAGGTATATAGATTTTGCCGAGGTGTTGCCACCATAGGGAATTCCATTGGTTTTTCGTTATAGTAAAGAGGCGTTTAGAGGTTAGTTCTCCTCGTACTAAGGCGCTATCGTTACCTTGGAAGGCAAATACTTTTCTATCGGTTTTCAGGCTATCACCCATAAGGCGTAGTGCTTGTTCTACATACAAGGCATAGCGTTTAAAGAACCACCAGCGCACTCCACCCCCAAAAACCCGTTCAATATCACGGATTTGGTCATTAAAGTTCCATTCGCGGTAATATTCTTTTTGGTAAACGCGGTCTATACTTTGGAATCGGCTTCCGACGTATTGTCCGTAAAGATGGGCATCTATAGCTAAGAAGCGTTCTATTAAAGGTAGTTGAGTGATTTGCAAACGGCTATATTGGGCGATGTCTACATTATCGGCATCATCTTTGGAAGATAAGCGGTTGTTATCTACGATACTGATGTTGGTCTCGTTATAAAGGGTGATTTTAGGATGGAGTTGGATTTGGGTTTGGGTTGCGATGACTTGGACTTGCTTAGGTAACGGCAGAATTCTTATAGGTTCATAGCTACCAAGTGGTTTCCCGCTGCTGTCTATACCTACCCATTCAAAGACGTTTGCATTAAGGATGCTACGAGTGGATTTGATGTAGTGCCCTTTTCCTTGTCCGACATAAGAGAAGATGGCGGTATATTTTGCTATAGTGGTATCTTGACTATAGTAAAGCACGACGGGGAAGTAATAGCCGTAGAGGATGGTGTCTTTGATAGCGTAGCGGACGATAGCGGTATCACCAGGTTGTAGGGTATCAATGCCACTGACAACAGCTTTAAGGGGGTCGTCGCCTGCTTCCGCCATAATCGCCCGCTCCTTATCCCCTAAACGAAAATCCAAAGGCGCATTCGGATTATCCGCATCCCGAGCATAAAGCACCTGAAACAGTACCCTATCCCGCCATAAACGCCGACGATACTGCATAACCTGTAAAGTCCGTGTGTAATTTCTATCTATGTACTCAAAATCTACTACAATACGCGTGTTGTTCGTAATCAAATGTTTAGCGGTGAAAAAAATCTGTCCTGTGTTGTAATCTATCACGTAATCCTTGTCGCTCCCCCGTTGTAAAAGTTTGCCGTTTAAATAAACTTTTTCGCTTCCTGCTAAGACTGTAATCAAACGCTCGCCGTTTCTTCCACGAAGCTGGTAAGGTCCTTGATGACCATTGATGCCCATAAAGCGATTGACATGGAACTTCCCCTTAGCAACAGAATAGCTAACTTTCAATTCTTGTTTAGGCGTTTCATAAGCACCTTGAATTCCTAAAACGTTTCTGTAGAAATTAACAAAACGACTACCTTGATGTTGGACTTCATAATCGCCCAAGATAACCTGATAAGGTGCTTTCCGTAGTTGAATAAAAACTCTATCAAACTCTTGAAGGGATTGGGTTGTACCATCGGGTTGAATGGGGATATTGGCATCGGTAATACTTCCAAGCACTTCTATGCTATCGCCCAAGTAACCTGATAATTCTAAACGAAAGTCGCTGTTGACGGCTAAATCTCTATTGGTTCCAATAGTAATGGAGCGAGATAAATTCCCCCGTTTTTCTAAAGTAGCCCCTGAATAACGAAACTCATAAGGAGAAGTAGAAACATTATAGGAAAAAGTATCTGTAGCCTGCAGTAGTGAATCCCATTGTTGGGGTGAGGGAGGTGTGTGTTGCCGATAATGATAAAAAGAAGTATCTTGAAAATAGGCATAACGAATGTAGACGTTCGTTGTATATTTTGTAGTGTCTTTCAAAATTAAAATTCCTGAGATGGGGTTTATGGTGAAGTGTTCCAGAGAGAGTTTTTGAGAATCGGGCAAGGAATAGATTTCCAAAGTGGGAACAAGGAGGTTATTATGGAGTTGAATGGGGGATTGGAGGGTTACTAAAGTATCATGATAATGGATTTGTGCATGAAGGGTTAGCGTAATAAAGCATAGTCCTTTGAAGCGCATTAGGCGATGACATTGATTCTATTAGCATAAAGGTTTTGTATCGTTGCGTACATGAGTGTGAAGCTGAGCATGGCTGAGCCGCCATAACTGAAGAAAGGTAGAGGGATTCCAATAACAGGGACCACACCAATGGTCATGCCTATGTTAACAGCAATATGAAAGAAGTAGATGCCTAAGACACTATAGCCAAAGACACGAGCATAAGTAGTTTTAGCGTTTTCTGCCATGGTTGCGATTTGCCATAAAAAGATAAAATAAAGGAAGAGCACTAAGGAAGTTCCTATCCAGCCGAATTCCTCGCCTACGGTGCAAAAAATGAAGTCAGTTTCTTGCTTAGGGACGAAATCAAAGCGGGTTTGCGTTCCTTGTCTGAAGCCTTTCCCCCATAAACCGCCAGAACCAATGGCAATCTTAGACTGGGTTACATTCCAACTTGCTCCTAAGGGGTCAATATCCGGATTTAATAAAATCTCAATGCGCCTGCGCTGATAAGGTTTTAATACATGGTGCATTACAAAGTCTACGCTAAAAACATAACCACTTAACACTAAAGCGAATAATAAACCTATCCAGCGCTTTTTCCCTTTAAGCCAACTATAAAAAAGCAATCCCAAAGCAATCAATGCACCTGTCAAATACCATTTATTGATTAGCAAAGCAAGCACAGTGAGCACAATAAAAATGAGTCCGGGGATGACAATAGCAAAAGAAAGCCCTTCTCTAAAAAGAGGGAAAACAAAACTAAGAAACACCAAAGCACTTCCTGTATCGCCTTGAAGGATGATAAGTATCATCGGAATAGCAATAATTAAAAGCACTTCTATAAAATCTTGTTTTCGTTTTAGGGAAAAAGTGGGTACAGAACAGCGTTTGGCAACTGCTAAAGCAGTGGTATATTTAGCGAATTCTGAAGGTTGTAGCCGTAATCCACCTAAATCAATCCATGATTTTGCTCCATGAACTGTGGTTCCTAAGACTAAAGTTAGAATCAATAACAGCAGGGAAAAGCCATAAAGGATATAACTAAAAAAAAGAATCGTTCGGGTTTCTACAAAAAAGACGGAAATTCCTACAAGCAAGGCTATCGCAATCCATACAAGTTGTTTTATATAGCTGAGGTTCCAGTCCCAGGTGAAGGGTTCACCTTCGGAGGCAGTAGAAAAGAGGTTAATCCATCCAATAGCTAACAACAATAAGAAAACGAATAAGCTTCCCCAATGGGGTATTTTCCGCTCCCGACGCATATCACGAACGTTTTAACAATAAATACAAACCATCCCGAATAGGGAGTAAAAGTTTAAAAACGTTTTTATCAAAACGGACGTGCTTATTAAAACGCCGAATGCCTTCGGTTTCTTTGTCTCTTATTGTCTCGTCTAATACTTTGCCACTCCATAAAGCATTATCTACTATGATTACGCCGTTTTTTCGCATACGAGGAAGTAAGTAATCATAATAATAAACGTAATTGGATTTATCTGCGTCTATAAATGCAAAGTCAATGGGTTCATTGGGAAGTTTTTTTAACATTGCCACAGCATCGCCTTCCAAGATTTGGATTTGTTTTCCTAAAGGCGATTTTTCAAAGAAGCGTTTAGCAATAGCAAGATGTTGTGGATTGTTATCTATGGTGTAAAGTACTCCTTGAGGGGCTAATCCTTCTGCAATACAAAGTGCTGAATAACCTGTAAACGTTCCTATTTCTACAGCAAGCTTCGGTTGTATGATGCGACTTAAAAAAGCTAAAAATCGTCCTACTAAGTGTCCACTTAACATTTGCGGCATTTCTGTTTGTTGATAAGTGATTTGGGCTAACTCCTTCAACAAAGGCGGCTCTTGCTCCGACTGCATCTCCGAATACGTCTGAATAACTTGCGGTAAAAAATCCATACGCCTTAAGGTAACGATTCTATTTCACAAAGATTGCCATTTAAAACATATTTTTCAAGGACCGCTTGAAAATCTTTTAAGGTTAATTGTTGGATTTGTCTTATCGTAGTGGTCAAATCGGGAATGGGTAATTGATACAAACTCCGCTCAGCACGGCGAAAAAGATGAAAATCTAATTTATCCCATTTTAATTGTAATTGTCCAATGGCTTGTTTTTTGATTTGTTCTAAAGGCAGACGATAATAGCCGATTTCCAACGCTTGACGAATAATACGACGAATCTTGGGAAGGTTTTTAGGTTTTGAAGTCGTGTATAAGTTCCACCAGCCGACATGACGTAAAAAAGTCATATTGGCACTAACTTGATAGACCAACGCCCGCTTTTCCCTCAATTCCCACAATAGATAGCTACTCATGGCATCTCCTGCAAGATAATTCAAAAACAAACTTAGCACTAAACTCTCTTTAGTATAAGCTGCAGGGGCATAAGAACCAATCAAATAGTGGGCTTGCTGTACTTCCATGTCCATTTGTTGATGATTTAAAGAAACAGGAGGAGGAACTTTATAATCTTTGGGTTTTAATGTCACCATGGAAAAATGATTTTGAAATAAGGTTCGGAATCGTTGCCATGGGAAAGGAGCAACAACTGCCATAGCAAGATGAGGTGTCAAATAATAATGTTGATAAAAATGTTCTACTACTTCAGGAGTGATAGCTCGCAAACTTTGGGTTGTACCTAAAATAGGAGTTCCTAAGGGGTGTTGAGGGAACAATAAAGCTTCAAAACGTTCATGGATGAGTTCATCGGGCATTTCTTCGTAAAGCGCTAATTCTTCTAAAATCACTTGTTTTTCTTGTTCAATAGCATTAGGGGCGAGGGTTGCTTCAAACAACATGGATTTTAGTGCACTCAGCGCTTTATGGATTGCCGTAGCAGGAACTTGAAAGTAGAAATAGCTGTGTTCTTTGGTGGTATAGGCGTTCATGTCGCCACCATAAGCTTCAATCAATTGCATAAGGCGTTTTGCAGAGTAACTGCGGCTTCCTTTGAAAAGTAAATGTTCTACTAAGTGGGCAAGTCCTTGATAAGGTAAGGTATCGTATACGCTTCCTGCTTGGATAACCACAACAGCATAAACTCCTTGTAAAGCAGGAATGTAGCCATACCATAGCGGAAAAGGACTTTGTGTATAATACCATTGGATTTGCGCCATAGGGGGCAAATCTATTACTTTTGAAACCGCATTTAAAGGGAAAGTTATGGCTATCTATTTTGATAATGCAGCATCTACGCCGCTTTCTCCTACGGTGCTTCAAGCCATGATGCCTTATTTACAACAACACCACGGCAATCCCTCATCTATCCATCAATTTGGCAGAAAACTAAAAGCTGCCTTAGAAGAAAGTCGTAGAACCGTTGCCAACCTTCTTAATTGCCATCCAGCAGAAATTATTTTCACCAGCGGTGGTACAGAAGGCGATAACTTCGCTTTAATCGCCGCCTACGAAGCCTATAATATCCAACACATCATCTCCTCCCCCTTAGAACACCATGCCGTGCTCCATACACTGGAATATTTAAATAAAAAAGGTGTAGAAATCCACTTCCTAAAACCCGACCCACAAGGGAACTTAGACCTAAACGAACTGGAAGACTATTTAAAACGTTTTAAAAACACCATGGTGTCTTTAATGCATGCAAACAATGTCTTAGGGAACTTATATCCCATAGAAGAAATCGGTGCTTTATGTGAACGTTATGGTGCTTTATTTCATTCCGATACAGTACAATCTATTCCTTCCATTCGTTTGGATTTAGAAAAAATTCCTATGCACTTTGCTGTTGCTTCTGCGCATAAATTTAACGGACCTAAAGGAATTGGTTTTTTATATAAACGAGCAGACATAAAACTTTCTCCTTTAATTCATGGAGGGGGGCAAGAAAGAGGATTGCGTTCAGGAACAGAAAACGTGGCTTCTATTGTTGGCTTAGCAAAAGCCTTAGAAGAAACCTATAATCACTTAGAAGAAAAACAAAAACATTTATGGCAATTAAAAAGCACTTTTATTCAGCAATTGCAAGAAAGGGTTGAGGGAGTACATTTTAATGGCGTTATAGAAAAGGGGCGTTCGTTACCAGGAACGATAAACGTTGCTTTACCACCTATATTTGACCCACCGATGTGGGTATATCAGTTGGATATTTATGGGATAGCGGTTTCAGGGGGTTCGGCGTGTAGTTCCGGTAGTCAAAAGCCCTCGCATGTCTTACAAGCCTTAGGACTGCCTCCAGAAATCACTTTCAACAGCGTACGCTTCTCCTTCGGTATGCAAAACACCTTGGAAGAAATCCATTACACCATAAACACCATTGAACAAATCATTCAACAAACCAAAAAAATAAGCGCATGAGTCGCCTTACCTGCAAAATAGAAGGAATGACCTGTACAAACTGCGCTAAATCCATAGAACTTTATCTAAAAAAACAAGGATATAAAAACGTCCAAGTAGATTTTGCATCGGAAACCTTAGTGGTAGAACACGACACCATTGACCCTCAACTTTTATCCCAACAAGTCGCCCAATTGGGCTATCGTCTGGTTACAGAAGGAGAAAAACAACGCCGTATAGACCCCTTGACCTTACGCTTCATCATAAGTGCTATTTTTACTTTACCGCTTTTGCTCAGCATGGTTATCAAAGCCCCGATTTTACATCATCCTTATGTACAACTGGCTTTAGCGATTGTCCCCTACGGAATTGGATTGCTCTATTTTGGGAAAAGTGCATGGCAATCTATAAAAAATCGTTATCCCAACATGGATGTTTTGGTTATTATGGGAGCTACTGCAGCGTTCTTTTATAGTCTCTATGGAACTTTCTTAGGACGTTCTAATATGCTTTTTTATGAAACAGCAGCAACCATTATCACAGTGATTTTATTAGGAAACTTATTAGAACATCGGGCTTTAAAAGCAACACGTAAAGCCATTGCCGATTTAATGAAAAAACAACCTGAGAAAGTTAAACGCTGGAAACAAGGAAAAATAGAAGAGGTTCCCGCAAGCCAAGTACAAGTGAACGATATTGTACAAATCAATAGTGGCGATACCATTGCCTTAGACGGTGTTTTAATAGAAGGCTCCTTATGGGTCAATGAAAGTCCTTTAACAGGAGAATCCAAAGCAATCGCAAAAAAAGTAGGTGATAGACTCCTAAGCGGAAGTGTCGTTTTAGAGGGTTCTGGACGCATGGAAGTAAAAAGTCCTCTATCGCAATCTTTTTTATCACAAGTGTTGCAATTACTGCAACAAGCAGGTGCTTCTAAAGCCCGACTACAACAATTAGCCGATAAAATCAGTGCTTACTTTGTCCCAACAGTCGTGCTCTTTTCTATTATTACTTTTATCGTTAATCTGCTATGGGGTGTTGCTTTAACCGAAAGCTTTATTCGTGCTTTAGCGGTTTTAGTGATTGCTTGTCCTTGCGCCTTGGGATTAGCTACGCCTACAGCGATTGCTGTTGCTTTGGGTAAAGCCGCTAAAAAAAATCTCTTAATCAAAGATGCCACCGTTTTTGAACAACTTGCCCAATTACAATACTTCTTAATGGACAAAACAGGAACCTTAACCAAAGGACAATTAAAAGTAAAAGATGTCGTTGCAACCGATTCTATCCCTAAGGAAACCTTGGTACAATGGATTGTTACTTTAGAACAGCATTCTAATCATCCCATTGCTTATGCTTTACGAAAACACTTTGCATCTGTTCAACCGCAAAACCAATGGTTTCAAAAGATTGAAGAAGTCAAAGGAAAAGGTGTTTACGGAATCACAAAGAATAATGAAAAAATTTTCTTAACCAGTTATAAAGCGGTAAAAGACAAACTTCAGGAAGAAAAACCCCATAGTGTTTATATCCTTTACCAGGATAAAGTGGTGGGCTACATAGACATAGAGGATGAATTAAAAGCGGATGCGAAGGAATTTATTCAAGTTTTAAAAGCGATGGCGATAACACCTGTGTTAGTTAGTGGCGATAGCAAAGCGCGATGTGAAGCGGTTGCCCAGGCTTTAGGAATAGAACAGGTTTATGCGGGAGTGTTGCCACAAGAGAAATTAGCCATCATAGAACGCTATGCTAAACAAGGGATTACTGCCATGTTAGGCGATGGTATCAATGATGCCCCGGCATTAAAACGCGCTCATGTTGGTATTGCTTTCGTGTCTACTAATCAATTAGCTGCGGTCGCTGCTGACGTCATTGCCCTTAAAGAAGACTTAAAAAACATCGTTTTCTTGCTCCAATTAAGTAGAAAAACCCGAACCATCGTTTTCCAAAACCTCTTTTGGGCATTCTTTTATAATGTTTTAGCTATCCCTATTGCTGCTGTGGGGCTCCTGCATCCTATGATTGCTGCCTTTGCTATGGCATTCTCCGATTTGATTGTCGTAGGAAATGCCCTAAGATTCCAGTTTTCTAAATAAATCTTAGCACTATGGCAGCCATGTACCTTATTTATGTCCCTGTAAGCAACGAGGAAGAAGCCAAACGCATTGGAAAACAATTAGTACAAGAACGTTTAGCCGCTTGTGTGAACATCTTCCCGCAAATTACCTCTTATTATTGGTGGGAAAACCAACTATGTGAAGACAAAGAAAGTGTTTTAATTGTTAAGACTTCAAAAGAATTATTAGAAGCCGTTTATGAACGTATCCAACAACTCCACAGCTATACTACTCCCGCTATTTTAACTTTGCCTGTTGAAAAGGTAAACCAAAATTATCTGCAGTGGTTGCATAATGAAGTAAAAACTCCCTAACTTTGTTAATTGGAATAAATCTAAATTATGGACATAAGAGCGTTATTGCAGCAGCGCATTTTGGTGTTGGATGGCGCAATGGGTACGCAAATCCAACAATACCGCCTTAGTGAAGAAGACTACCGCGGTGAACGCTTTAAAAACCATCCTAAACCCTTAAAAGGGAATAACGACATTTTATCCATCACACAACCGCAAATCATCTATGAAATCCATTGTAAATATTTAGAAGCAGGAGCAGACATCATAGAAACGAATACTTTTAATGCTACAGCGATTTCTCAACGGGATTATGGTACGGAAAACTTGATTTACGAATTAAATCTTGCGGCGGCGCAGTTAGCTAAAAAAGCAGCAAAGCAATATAGTACAAAAGAAAAACCGCGATTTGTTGCCGGTGCTATCGGTCCAACGAATCAAACCGCTTCTATTTCGCCCGATGTCAATAACCCAGGGTATCGTAGCATCACTTTCGCAGAATTAGCCGAAGCTTATTATGAGCAAATCCGAGGATTAGTAGACGGCGGAGTTGATTTATTACTGATAGAAACCATTTTTGACACTTTAAACGCCAAAGCAGCGATTTATGCGATTTATCGGTATTTAGAAGAGGGGGGGAAACCGCTACCTGTGATGTTGTCGGTAACGATTACCGATGCCAGTGGCAGAACCCTCTCAGGACAAACCCCCGAAGCCTTCTGGTATAGCGTCAGCCATACCCCAAATTTGCTAAGCGTCGGACTAAACTGCGCTTTGGGCTCTGAACAAATGCGCCCTTATCTGGAAATCCTAAGTCGTATCGTCCCCCATTATGTTTCGCTCTACCCTAATGCAGGCTTACCTAATGAATTCGGCGAATACGACGAAACCCCAGCATTCATGGCAAAGGTCTTAGGTGGATACGCTAAAGAAGGACTTTTGAATATCGTTGGAGGTTGTTGTGGCACAACCCCAGAACACATTAGCGCCATTGCAGAAGCGGTAAAAGACGTCCCCTGTCTCTTATACACATCTGACGCTG
>WFXK01000282.1 GCA_015490695.1 Bacteroidota bacterium
TGTTTTAGGCAAGGGAATAGCCACTTTGAAACGTTTACGTTATTTAGATTTATCGCATAATCGTTTGAGGGCGCTTTCCGATGTGCTCATGCATTTGAAAAATTTGAAATATTTGAACGTCAGTGATAATTTTATAGAAGTGTTATCACCTGCGCTTAGACAATTAAAGCAGTTAAAGCAGTTGTTTTTAAGGGATAATCGTTTACAGGGAGGTATAGAAGTTTTATGTTCCTTAGATTCTTTAGAGGTTTTAGATGTAGCGTACAACTATTTAAAGCAAATTCCTTCTTGTATTACTACCCTGAAGTCGTTGCGGTATTTGGATTTATCTAATAATGAATTGACAGAAGTACCTTCGGAAATAGGTGCGTTAAAAGCTTTAGAAGTGCTTCACTTAGAGCGTAATCAATTAAAAGCGTTACCTGAAAGCATTGGGGAATTGGAGCGATTAAAAGTTTTAAACTTAAACTTCAATGAAATTCATCGTTTACCTGACACGTTAGTTCAATTACAGCAGTTGGAGCGGCTGTATCTTAGGGGCAATCCCTTGGATTTCAAACACTTTTCAGAGATTCGCAAGGAATTACTTACAACCATGGTGGAGTGGTAATGAGAAAAGTTTTATTTTTGTAATGAAAAAGGGTTGGCTTATGGGAAGGTGGCTTATTGTGTTTATTGTAGCAATCGGCAGTGCATCAGCCCAGTGCGCTTTATGTAAAGCGAACATCACTACCAGCAACAACGCAGAATTGGCTCAAGGAATCAATCAAGGCATTATTTATTTATTTGTTATTCCTTATTTGTTAGTGGGCATAGTAGCCTATTTGTGGTATAAAAACTATAAAAAAATTTCTCAATAACTATGGAACTTTTAGAAGTATTAGAACAGTTACGTCAAGAGATAGATGCTTTTGAAATAAAAGATAAGGAAGATTTAAGTCGTTTTAAGCGTCGTTTCTTAGGGAAGGAAGGGGTAATAGCCCAGCATTTCAAACAAATTCGTTCTGTACCGCCGTCTCTACGCCCCCAAGTAGGGAAATTATTAAACGCTTTAAAACAAAAAGCAGAGGAAAAAGTACGAAAGTTTAGTGAAGAAAAACCTTTTGAAGTTCCACAGCCTAGGGATGTGTTTTTACCCGGAGTAGTGGAAAGTGAAGGTGGGGTGCATATTTTAAGTATTGTGACCTATCGGGTAATTTCATTTTTCCGTTTATGGGGGTTTAAGGTTGCAGAAGGACCTGAGATAGAAGATGATTGGCATAACTTTACTGCACTGAATTTTGAAGAGGACCATCCAGCAAGGGACATGCAAGACACGTTTTTCCTTAGTGAAGACAAGCAGTGGTTGTTAAGGACGCATACTTCTACGGTTCAGATTCGGGTTATGGAGCGTTATAAACCCCCTATCAGGATTTTAGCCCCTGGGAAAGTATATCGCAATGAAACGATTTCTGCTCGTTCGCATTGTTTCTTCCATCAAATAGAAGGGTTAGTAGTGGATGAGCACAGTAGTTTCGCTGATTTAAAGACGCTTCTTTATAGTTTTGCTCAAGCGATTTTTGGTGAAGAGGTTCAAGTTCGTTTTCGCCCTTCTTATTTCCCTTTTACAGAAATCAGTGCAGAAATGGATATTTCTTGTCAACTTTGTGGCGGAAAAGGTTGTGCTGTGTGTAAGTATAGTGGTTGGGTAGAAATTTTAGGTTGCGGTATGGTAGACCCCGCAGTTTTAGAAAATTGCCGTATAGATCCACAAAAATACCAAGGATATGCTTTCGGGCTCGGTGTAGAACGCATCGCACAACTGCTTTATCAAATTCCCGATATTCGCCTTTATGCCCAGAATTATTTACCTTTCTTAGCACAATTCCGATTTTTAACTTAATAACAAAGCCATGGCGATTCAAATAAAAGAGATTCCGCAGGAGGTCAAACATCTTTTAGCGGAGATTAAAGACCATTTAGAAGATGGTTCACACCATGGTTATTTATTACCCAAAAGTATAGAAGCCATTATAGAATTTTATGCCAAACATCATCCTAAACCTTGTATTATAGAGACCGACCCTAAGGGAGTCATCACGCACGTAGATGCAGAATTTGCTAAGTTAGCGGGCTATGAACCCCAAGAGTTGATTGGTACAGAAGCCAATATTTTACGAAGCCCAAACACACCAACGGGAATTTTTCAACAAATGTGGCAGAAAATTACTCAAGGGGAACCGTGGATGGGCGAATTAGAAAACGTTCGTAAAGATTTTTCCCCTTTCTGGATTGCGATGTTAATTATTCCAGTGGTAGACATTCAAGGTAACCCTATGAAGTATCTTGGAATTGCGTTTGATTTAACAGAAGAATATGAGCAACGTCGGCGCTTAGAAGAAAAAAATAAAGAATTAGTAGACAGCCTTAAATACGCAAAACGGATTCAAAAAATCTTTTTACCGCCCAATGAGCTTTTAGACGAGATTTTAGATGATTACTTTGTAATTTATCGTCCAAGGGATGTGGTTTCAGGGGATTTTTATTGGGCAGCTAAAACGGTAGACAAAGCCTTTGTTGCTGTAGTAGATTGTACAGGGCACGGCGTTCCAGGTGCTTTTATGTCGCTCATCGGACACAACTTGCTCAATCAAATCGTTCTTAATAAAAAAATTTATGACCCCGGCGAAATTTTAACAGAGCTCCATAAAGAAGTCAGAGCAACTTTAAAGCAAGACAGACAACAAAGGAATAAAGATGGGATGGATTTAGCGTTTATCACTATAGAGCGCTATGGCGATAAAGTTTATTATGCAGGAGCGAACAATCATATATACTGGTGGAGTACCGAAAAAGATGATTTAATTGTTGTTCGTGCTGATAAAATGCCTATAGGCGGTGAACAATTAGAAGAAGAGCGTGTCTTTACCACGAAAACCTTAGAAATTCAAGAGGGAGACTGTTTGTATTTGTTTACCGATGGTTTTGTAGACCAATTTGGCGGACCTGAAGATAAACGATTTGGGAGCAAGCGGTTAAAAAATCTTATTCGTAAATATCATAATGAGAGCATGCGCATACAACGGGCGAAGTTTAATTTAGAATGGAAGGAATGGCGGGGTGATGGAGAACAAATTGACGATGTGACCATGATTGGCATCCGTTTCGGCGAAATAGACTGAAAACACTGCACGACTATGAATAAAGTATCGGAATCAGAACTGATTTTAACCAAAGAAGGGCGAATTTATCATTTAGATTTACGTCCTGAAGAAGTTGCAGACAACATTATTTTAGTAGGCGACCCTGATAGGGTGAGTCTATTCAAGTATTTTTTTGAAAAAATAGAATTAGAACGCCGCCATAGAGAATTCCATGCTTGCACGGGTTACTATCGGGGAGAACGTATTACGGTGCTTTCTACAGGCATCGGTACCGATAACATTGACATTGTCTGCACAGAACTGGATTTATTAAAAAACTTAGATTGGCAACAACAACGTTTTAAGGATTCTTTAACAAAAATGCGTTGGTTGCGGTTAGGAACTTGCGGCGGATTACAAGCAGATGTGCCGCCAGGTACTTTAGTATTTTCCTCTTATGCTATTGGCTTAGACGCTTTAGCGTTTTATTATGATTACACTCCACCAGCCATTGATTGGGCAATTATTTTTGAGCAATTCATTAAAGAGCACTTCTTTTCGCCACCTCCTTATTATCTTACCAAAGCCCAAGGGGAGTGGAACGTTCCTCAAGATATTAAAAAGGGAATTACGTTAACGGCAGCAGGGTTTTATGGTCCACAAGGGAGAAATGTTGGTAGAATGCCTGTGCGTTATCACAACCTTCCCCGTAAAATGCAACAATTCCATTATAACGAACATCGGATTTTGAACATGGAAATGGAAGCTGCAGCGATCAATTTATTTGCAACTTTATTAGGACACGATTCTGCAACGCTTTGTGTTGTATTAGCCAATCGTGTTACAGGGGAACGCCTAAAAGACCCTGCCAAATCCATTAAACAACTTATCCAAGTTGGTTTAGACCTTCTTGTCTCTTAAAAAATTTCTATTTTTGCATAGACTAAATCTAAATAAGCAATGCCAAGGAAGTTTGACCGTTTGCCAGACCAGTCGGTAATCACGCGGGAGCCTTTTCCCAATAGCCGTAAGATTTACGTTCAAGGGAAGATCTATCCGTTCATACGCGTCCCTATGCGGGAGGTTTCCTTGGGAGAAGGACGACTGCCCTTAACCGAATACGACACCAGCGGTCCATATACCGACCCCGATGTAGAAATAGACATCACTAAGGGCTTACCTCCTATCCGTCTACAATGGATTTTAGACCGAGGCGATGTAGAAGAACTCCCTAATTACTCCTCAGAATATACCCGTCAACGGCTCAAAGACCCTAAAACCGCCCATATTCAGTTTCCTAATCGTAGAAAACCATTAAGAGCCAAGCCAGGACATCGCGTAACGCAAATGCACTATGCGAAAAAAGGTATTATCACTCCCGAAATGGAATTTGTCGCTATTCGGGAAAACAAACGTTTAGAACTTTATAAAGAATACTTAGCACGGCAACACAAAGGAAAAGATTTTGGTGCCCAACTACCTAAGGAGATTACACCGGAGTTTGTTCGTCAAGAGGTTGCCCGAGGACGCGCTATCATCCCCTGTAATATCAATCACCCTGAATTAGAACCCATGATCATTGGAAGAAACTTCTTAGTAAAAATCAATGCAAACATTGGCACTTCTCCTGTGACCTCCTCTATTGCGGAAGAGGTAGAGAAGATGGTTTGGGCAATTCGTTGGGGTGCAGACACCGTCATGGACCTCAGTACTGGGAAATTTATCCACGAAACCCGCGAATGGATTATCCGAAATGCTCCTGTTCCCATTGGCACTGTCCCTATTTACCAAGCCTTAGAAAAAGTAGGTGGGAAACCTGAAGAGCTTACATGGGAAATCTTCAGAGATACGCTCATAGAACAATGCGAGCAAGGAGTAGATTACTTTACTATCCATGCAGGAGTACGTCTGCGCTATATTCCTTTGACAGCAAAACGGGTTACAGGAATCGTCTCCAGAGGTGGCTCTATCATTGCTAAATGGTGCTTAGCACATCATAAAGAAAATTTCCTCTATACCCACTTCCATGAAATCTGTGAAATCTTAGCAGCTTACGATGTAGCGATTTCTTTGGGAGATGGTTTACGTCCCGGCTCTATTGCCGATGCTAATGACGAAGCCCAATTTGCCGAATTAGAAACCTTAGGTGAATTAACCAAAATCGCTTGGGAACATGATGTTCAAGTGATGATAGAAGGACCTGGACACGTTCCTATGCAATTGATTAAAGAAAACATGGATAAGCAATTAGCCTTATGCCATGAAGCGCCGTTTTACACCTTAGGACCTTTAGTAACGGATATTGCTCCGGGCTACGACCATATTGCTTCTGCGATTGGTGCTGCGTTGATTGGTTGGTATGGAACCGCTATGCTTTGTTACGTGACCCCTAAAGAACATTTGGGATTACCTAATAAAGAGGATGTAAAACAGGGAGTGATTGCGTATAAGATTGCGGCACATGCGGCAGACCTGGCAAAAGGGCATCCAGGAGCACAAATCCGAGATGACCTCCTCAGTCAAGCCCGATTTGAATTCCGTTGGGAAGACCAATTCAATTTATCCTTAGACCCTGAAACCGCTCGTGCTTACCATGACGAAACTCTACCCTCCCCTAATGCAAAAGTCGCTCACTTCTGCTCCATGTGCGGACCTAAATTCTGCTCCATGGAAATCACCCAACAAATCCGTAAAATGGAAATAGAAAAAGCTATGCAACAAAAAGCAAAAGAATTCCGTGAAAAAGGAGGAGAAATTTATGTAAAAGTACAATAAAACTTTCCACAAACCCTAAAGCAGGTCCGTAACCATCGCCAGCTAAAGTCTCCTAATTTTGTCTTAATGCTATTTAAGGGAAGAGGAGCGCAAATTAACCCGAAGAATCCTTTTTTAAATCTTCACATAGAAAGAAACACCCCAGAAAAAACACAATTCATTTTTATAGAGCCTCAAACGATTGTCCATAAAATTGATAGTCCTGATGTTGGAGCGGTTTATTCGTTAAATCCCTATTTAGGTTGTGAACATGGTTGCGCTTATTGCTACGCACGGAATTCCCATACGTACTGGGGTTTTAGCGCTGGAATAGATTTTGAAACTAAAATTTTAATTAAACGTAATGCCCCCTATCTTTTAGAAAAGACTTTACAAAATCCTAAATGGCAAGTTGCACCGATTATGCTTTCTGGAAACACCGATTGTTATCAGCCTGCAGAAAAACGCTTTCAAATTACTCGGAAACTATTACAAGTTTTATGGCGTTATCGTCATCCTGTGGGAATTATCACTAAAAACGCTTTGATATTAAGGGATTTAGATATTTTGAGGGGGTTAGCTAAGCATCGTTTAGTACGGGTATACATTACTTTAACGACCTTAAATGAAGGACTACGACAGAAGTTAGAACCTCGAACTGTGACACCTAAGAGGCGATTAAAAACCATAGAAGCCTTAAGTAAAGAGGGGATTCCTGTCGTTGCGATGATTGCACCTATTATTCCTGGATTAAATGACCATGAAATTCCTCTGTTATTGAAAGCTGCTGCAGACGTCGGCGCACTAAGCGCTACATACACGATTGTGCGATTAAACGGACAAATAGCAGAAATCTTTTGTGATTGGTTGAAAAAAGCCTATCCGATGAAAGCACAAAAGGTTTTAAATCGTATTCGGCAATGCCATGACGGAAAACTAAACGATAGTCGTTGGTTTTTGCGTCTTAGAGGAACAGGCGTTTTAGCTCAGCAGATTGAACAATTATTTACTATTTTCAAGGAGCGTTATTTTAAGGGGCGTACACTGCCCCCATGGAATTTAGAAAGTTTTCATAATCCTTTATTTGCTTAGGTTTCTATACTTTTGTCGCATGCCGATAAAGAAAGTTTTGATTGCTAATCGTGGGGAGATTGCGCTGCGCATTATACGAACTTGTCGCAAAATGGGTATTGGCACCGTAGCGGTTTATTCTGAAGTAGATCGCTATGCTCCTTATGTTGCTGCTGCTGATGAAGCCTATTTCATTGGTAAAGCACCTGCATCAGAATCGTATCTGAATATAGAACGGATTTTATCGGTTGCTAAACAAGCAAAGGTGGATGCAATCCATCCAGGTTATGGGTTTTTAGCCGAAAACGCAGACTTTGCTCAAGCAGTTCAAGAGGCAGGGATAACGTTCATTGGTCCATCGGCTTATTCTATTGGGTTAATGGGGGATAAGTTAGCAGCCAAAAAAGCCGTAAGCCGTTTTAATGTTCCGTTAGTTCCTGGCACGCAAGAACCTATTGAAGAGGTAGAGCAGGCAAAAAAGATAGCACAGCAAATTGGCTTTCCTGTATTGATTAAAGCCGCAGCAGGAGGTGGTGGTAAAGGCATGCGAGTGGTTTATAACGAAGAAGAATTGCCCATGCATTTAGAAAGAGCCATGAGCGAAGCCCAAAGCGCCTTTGGAAATCCACAAGTGTTTATAGAAAAATACTTACAAAATCCTAAGCACATAGAAGTTCAGATTTTAGCGGACCAACATGGGAATGTGGTTCATTTATTTGAGCGGGAATGTTCTATACAGCGGCGCCATCAAAAAGTAATAGAAGAAGCGCCTTCGCCCATTATGACCCCAGAACTAAGAGAAAAAATCACGCATGCCGCTATAAACGTTGCAAAAGCTTGTGATTATTTCAATGCAGGAACAGTAGAATTCATCGTAGACGAAAACAAAAACTTTTATTTCTTGGAAATGAACACGCGCTTGCAGGTAGAACATCCTGTAACGGAGATGATTACAGGTTTAGATTTGGTAGAACTGCAGATTCGTATTGCTCAAGGGGAACAACTTCCGTTTTCACAAGCAGAAATCCCTTTGCAAGGGCATGCTATAGAGTTACGGGTTTATGCTGAGGACCCCGAAAACCAATTTTTACCTGATACCGGTTTATTAAAAGTTTATCGTCCTTGTAAAGGAGAAGGTATTCGGGTAGATGATGGGTATCGCCAAGGCATGCAAGTAACGCCGTACTATGACCCAATGTTATCTAAGTTAATTGTTCATGCAAAGACGCGCGAGGAAGCGATAGAAAAGATGCTTTACGCTATTGAGCATTATGAAATTGTTGGGGTAAAAAATACGTTATCGTTTGGAGCGTATGTGATGCGCCACCCTGTATTTAAAAAAGGTATTTACACAACTCACTTCGTTGAGCAGTATTACGATTCCAAAACACTGCACTCAGAACTTAGTTTAGAAGAAGAAGAGGCGTTGTTGTTGTGGGCTGCTTATCACTATCGGGAAGCACAACCTTTTGAAGAAATAACTACTTCTTTATGGTATCAAAAGCGATAGAAGTATTAAAAGGGTTAAAAGTTTCTTCAATCCATTGCTTTATGGCATCTCTTATTATCCTAAAGCGATTTAATTGTTCTTCTTCTGTTGTTTTGTCTTGCAAAGGATCCTCAAAAGAGTGATGAAGGTAGTAGCTTCCCTTAGGAAAGTAAGGACATTGCTCTTTTGCACTTTCACAAACAGTAACGATATAGTCAAAAGAAAGGTGTTTTAGGGATTCTATGCTTTTTGCGTATTGGTGTGATATGTCTATACCAATTTCTTTTAATACTTTTACCGCATAAGGGTGGAGCTGTGTAGGTTGAGTTCCAGCACTATAGACTTCATAGTTTTCTCCATAGAGTGTTCTTAGTATACCTTCTGCCATTTGCGAACGGACAGCATTGTGAGTACATAGGAATAGCACTTTTTTCTTTTGGGTCATTACTCTTTCTTATGTTCTTCGGGGATAAATTTTAATGCTAAGGAGTTAATACAATAGCGAGTGTTTTTAGGGGTGAACCCCTCACCGAAGAAGACATGTCCCAAATGTCCTTTACAATTTGCACAGATGACTTCGGTTCTAACACCGTCGGGATCGGGTTGTAAAATAACATTGCCTTCTATGGCGTCGTCAAAGCTGGGCCAGCCTGTTCCGCTTTTGAATTTGCTTTTAGAAGAAAAAAGTGGAGTATTACAGCGAGCACAGACATAAGTGCCGTCTTCCCAATGGTCCCAGTAAGCACCGCTAAAAGCAGGCTCCGTACCACGTTTTTCTATTATTTCCCGCTGTTCAGGCGTCAATGCATTCCATCGTTTCTCCATTTTCCCTCCCGTTTTTCACGGGCAATATTAAAAAGTTTTTTGTTAGCAAGTATGTAGCTTTCTATTTTTAAAATTTTTTCAAGTTCAGATGTCCATTACCTTATTTACTACTTTGTGTTTCGCAAAAATCTAATATTTATTTATGCATCTTTTTGGATTAATACCAAAACATAATCGTATAAACACATCTCTTTTTTACCACTTTTATGGTTATTATGAAAGACTAATAAAATCAAATTATCGTGAAATTAAGACTTTTTTTCTCTTTGATGTTCCACAGCAAACAAATGAAGCCATTCTAAGAATTGTTCTATCTTTTCGGGAGCTAATCCCATTTCTTGTGCCCATAAACGCCGTGTTTTCCTCACTTCCTCCCACCGTTCCCATTGCACATAACAAACTTGATAGCGGTCTTTTAAAGCACCGATTTCACAAACCACTTCCATCCGCTTTTTTAACAGCTGTAGCAATCCCCTGTCTATTTCATCAATGACTGCTCGCAGTGCTTTGAGTTTTTGAAGGTAGCGGTTATCGCTGCTACTGCGTCGCTTTATACGTAATTGACTAATCAAATGAAGAAAATCCTCAGGAGTTAATTGTTGTTGCTTATCGCTTAGCGCCTCTTCAGGGTTGGGATGGACTTCCACCATGATGCCGTCAAAACCAAGGTCTATGGCTTTTTGTGCTACTTCTAAAACTAAAGCGCGTTTGCCTGCAATATGACTCGGGTCGCATAATAAAGGAATGTTTGGAAAATGTTGCCGCAACTTCAAAGGCAATTCCCAATAAGGCTCGTTTCTATAACGTCCAGGAAGATAAACACTAAATCCTCTATGGCATGCACTTATATGTTGAACCCCTGCTTTTAAAAAACGTTCAATCGCGCCTATCCATAAACCTAAATCAGGATTTACAGGGTTTTTAACAATCACTTCAATAGAAGAGACCCCTTGAACTGCATCGGCTAAACTCTGTACTAAAAAAGGGTTCACTGTCGTTCGTGCACCAATCCAAAAATGTTGAAAACCTAATTTTAGCGCCTCTTCAATGTGCTTAGGAGAACCTACTTCAATCACAATGGGTTTTTCATATCGCACCTGAAGGTCTTTAAGCCATCGCAGGGCTTTTTTTCCAATTCCTTGGAAGGTATTCGGGCGGGTTCGGGGTTTCCAAACACCAAAACGCAAAGCATGAACATAGGGCAGTGGCGCTAAAAACGCCGCTATGCGCTGTACTTGCTCCATATTCTCCGCACTACAAGGACCTGCAATGCACAACATAGAAGACTCAAAAATACACGGTATTGGATAAATAAACAAAACTATCTTGCTATAGCAAAAACAACTTTTTTATGAACATCATCCTGTATAACATCTATTTGGAACCAACAAAAACTTTCTGTACTTTTGAAAGTCCAAAAACGACAAAGGCTATGATAGCGCTTTTAGGGTTTTTGAAAAGTCAGTTTATAGAGATTATTGAATGGCCTGAGGATGATAGGCAGACGTTGCTTTGGAAATTCCCTGATGAGGACCGAGAAATCAAGATGGGGGCGCAACTGATTGTAAGACCATCACAAGCAGCAATTTTTGTTAATGAAGGGGTAGTTGCCGACGTTTATGGACCTGGAAGATATGAATTAGTTACCCGCAACATGCCTGTGCTCTCCCGATTAAGAGGATGGAAATATGGTTTTAATTCGCCTTTTAAGGTAGATGTGTATTTTGTCAGTACTCGTAAATTCCGTAATTTGAAATGGGGGACGCGGCAACCCATTCCTGTTTCCGACCCTGAATTTAGCATGGTACCTCTAAGAGCCTTTGGAACCTTTGGAGTCCAGATTGAGGACCCTGCCACCTTTTTTAAAGAGTTTGCTGGCGCAGACCCCCATGTAACAACAGAAGAACTCATAGAAGAATTCCGCAGTCGCTTAGTTACACAGTTCTCACGAGCCTTAAAAGTCTCTGGAAAAACGCTTCAAGAAATTAACATCAACGCCCATGCCTTAGGCGATGCCCTGCTGCCTATACTGCAAAAAGACTTTAAAGAAATCGGACTCAATCTTTTTGAATTTAACGTAGAAAGCGTCACGCTACCAGAAGAAATCCAAAGACAATTAGTGCAACAAGACCTTGAAGCACGGGGTATTCGTAGAAAAGGCTTTGCTAAAAACGAAGTAGAAATTCAAAACTTTATGGCACGGGCGAACTTGTCGCAAAATATTCAAGACATGCAAAAGTTTTTGCAATTCCAGTTTGGTACTAACTTAGGCAAAGGAGGAGGTAGCGGCGACGAACATTATCACCCCTCCAGCATGCAATATATGGTTGAAATGGCAATGGGAATGGATTTCGCAAAACAAATCCTACACCAACAAAAACCCCAAGAAAAAACCGATAAGAAAAAAACAAGAGAATCCATCATAAAAGCCATTAAAGAATTAGCGCAACTGAAAGAACAAGGCGTCATTACTGAAGAAGAATTTAACCAAACTAAAAAGGAACTACTGGAAGAACTTAAAGAAATTGATTAGAAAAAGTGTATGCATAAGGTATAGATGTAGGTAGAAAGATTTTGCGCGATTTAAAAAGATTTCCTAAATTTGCAAATGGACTAAATTCTGTGCGCTATGGTAGGGCTGCTTAGAAATTTGTGGAGAGCAGTGATAGGGGCTGGATTAATGCCCTGCGTTGTATTTTGGGCTTTTTCTTTAGCCCTGTATGCCCAGAACGTTGGTATTGGCGAACCAACACCTGTGTATAAGTTGGATATTGACTATAGCGGTGTTTTCTACGGGTTTCAATTAGAGCGTTCTGATGTTGCTAGGTTTCTAAGAGTCGGTATGAATACTACTTATACCGAGTACTACACAAACAACACTTGGCACCGTTTTCTTAGGGGTTCTAATACAACTAAGGTGGGTGGCATCATGGTGGGAACAGCAGGTGGCTATGGTGGACGTATACGCTTTTATAGTTCATTGGAGCCTGGAGGAAACCCAGGTGTAAGTGGGGAGGTCCTAGTAAGCCAAGGGGCAGGGAATGCACCTCAATGGCAACCTGTGGAAAACTTGGTATTTCCTACGAACGTAGCTTCAATAAGTTTGGCTTCAAATCAGCAACATGGTGACAATCCTAATTGGGAAAATTTACTTACCTTGAATTTTACTGCTAAAACAAACCGAGCCTTTGTTATTTTCACAGCTTCAGGATACGGTTGTATTAATTGGAACGGTATAGTACAGTTTCGTATATTGAATAATGGTTCTTCAGTTGGTGCAACTTCTACAAAGGTAAATTCAGAATATGATGTTGGTTTCAACAGTTATCAAGCTTCGCAATGGAGTGTAGCCTACTCCCGAGTTATTACAGGACTCATCCCAGGAAATAATTACACCGTCACAGTCCAATGGAAAGTTGATCCCGCACCAGGCTCAGGATATAACTGTGCTTCAATTGAACCTGTTACCTATCCAGACTACGATCACGCGACATTATCAGTAATGTATTAAAACTTAACGATGATGGAAAGGATTCTTGTTTGGATTTTGGTAGTATTGAGTGGGGGCGTTGGATATGCACAAATTGCAGAACAAGAGAGTAGAAATACTCAGGCTATTACTACAGTCAAAGCTTCTCCTAAAAAGAAATCAGAAAGTAAAGGGGAAATGAAAGCACGCCCTGTGATAGCAAGGAAATCCAAAACAAAGAAGAATGATGCTACAGCTATCCCTGTCAGAACCTATCAACCTTCGTTACAACGTAGATACTATAAGCGATCAGACAAAGACAAAGTAGAATAGATTAATTAAAAATCCTTCCGTTTTGCAATTTGCACAATAACCCACAAAGGAAACACAACCCAAAAAAGTAAAAGGCTTTGAGCAGTTACAGCACCTGCAGTAGTGCCCAAAAAGTGCTTTAATGACGCGCCTGTATAGCCTAAGAGCGCGGCAATGTCTAAACGTAATAGAATTAAAATCCTTCCTAAGTCTATAGGGTTAATCGCCATAGCAATTAAAGCGAACTTCTCTAAAGGGTACTCTCTAAAAAGTACCAAAAGCACTAAAAAGATGCCATCATAAAGCACAGCAAAGAAAAGCCATAGTATTAAAGCGATTCCAAATCCTTTAATGCGATTTTCGCTCCATAGACTGACCCCAACAGCAAAGCCCGTAAAAATGAAAGTTAATAATACACCAACCCAAAGTAAAATAGCAAAGTCTATAAGCGACTGCCAATGCCATAAACCATAAAATAAAAAAGGTAATCCTAATCCAAACACATAGCTGAAGGTTAAAGAGAGACTAATCCCTAAGTAAAGTGCGATGAAGAGCTTAGCTCGTGGTAAAGGCTGTGCTAAAAGCAAAGCAATAAAATCTCGTACATTGTAATAATACATGCTGCCAAACAAGGTAGCAACTAAGGGAACTAAAACTACTGTTATATATAATAAGGTAACAAGGGCTTTTTGGGTTTGTTCTGTTAAAAACAAAAGTGCCCAGCCACTGAAAAGATAAAAGATAAAATAAACCAAGGTCCAACGACTACGTAATAAATCCCGTACAACAAAATAAACGATGCTCCACATTATTGGCTTAAATGTTTTGCAATGGCTTCTTCTAAGGTTTTCGTTTGGGTTTCTTGAAGCAATTGCTGTACACTGCCTTTAAAGTGGATGTGTCCTTCTAACAAGAAAACAATAATGTCGGCAACTTCTTCTACAAAGCGCATGACGTGACTAGTGATAATAAAGGTTTTTTGTTGTTCTCTGTAACGTTTTAGTAATTGTTTTAGTTTTTGGTTTGCCACGGGGTCTAATCCTGTAGTAGGCTCGTCTAAGATGTAAAGCGGTGTATCAAACATAAGGGCTAAAACTAAATTCACTTTTTGACGCATTCCCCCAGATAAAGCCCGCATCTGTTTATGTAAAAAGTCTTCAATACCAAAATAAGTAATCAACGCTTCCTTATAAGGTGCTTCTCCTCGGATTTTCGTTAAAAACTGCATTAACTCCCAAGGGGTGATGTTTGCAGGGAAATAAGCAATCTGTGGCATGTAACTGATAAAACGACGATAATGCCATTGTTTTTTAATGGATTTCTCTTGAAAGTAAATCATTCCTGAATCAGGAAGCACCATACCTAAGATGCATTTAATTAAAGTTGTTTTTCCTGAACCGTTAGGACCTACAATAAAAAACAAATGATTGTCTTCTAAGTCCAAATGAACATTGCGAAGGACTTCCAATTTTCCGAATCGTTTACACAGGTTTTGAA